>WFPN01000182.1 GCA_015487535.1 Aquificaceae bacterium | reverse complement strand
TCACTATAAGATGATTATATTTCTCTGGTGATGAACTGGGCATCGCTGATAGAGAAAGCTCCCGAGAAGTGCGGGGTTTACATATTCAAGGGGAAGAAGAAGCCCCTTTACATAGGGAAGGCCAAGAACATAAAGAAGAGACTCCTTCAGCATCTGAAACTCTCCGGGAACGATCCCAAGGAATTCGCCATCTTCAGGGACTCGGTGGGACTTGAGTGGATAATAACGAGAAACGAGTTTGAAGCGCTGGTGTTGGAGATAGACCTTATCCAGTCCCACAAGCCCAGATACAACGTCCTACACAAATACGGGGGCGGGTATCCTATGCTACTTTTGACCGAAGACGGGTATCCTACGATCAAAGTGGTCAGGGGAACGGAACACGAGGGTATCCTCTTCGGCCCTTTCCTCCAGGCGAGCAAGGCTTACAAGGTCAAAAAACTCATACACAGACTCTTCAAGCTCAGAACCTGCGATCCCCTTCCTCAGAGAAAGGAGCCCTGTATGGATTATCATCTGGGCCTATGCTCTGCTCCTTGCGCTGGGCTGGTGAGCAAGGAGGAATACAGACTGAGCGTCGAGGGTGCTAAGGCCCTGCTTTCGGGTGAGGTTGCGGAAGTCCTGCCGAAGCTCTATGAGAAGATAGAGGAGTTTTCGAAAGAGATGCTCTTTGAGAAGTGCGCCCAGATAAGGGACCAGATAAAGGCCCTCGAGAACATAAGCAGGGGTCAGAGCGTCTCAGGACTTCCCTACAGGAGCGCGGACTTCTTCTACAAGCTCGGCAGGAGGGTGGGATTATTTCTCATCAGGGGAGGAAAGCTGGTGAGCAAGGAGATATACGACCTGGAGAGGGAAGAGGATCTAGAGGAGTTCCTTCTCGGATACTACTACTCCAACTATGTTCCGGAGGTGATAGTCAGCAACTTCGAGATAGATGAGGAGGTGAAGAGGTGGGTATCGGAAAGATCAAAGGGCGGTGTCAGGTTTGAGAAGGAGATCCCTAAGGAGCTTATCTCCCTCGCGGAGGAGAACGTGAAGGAGGGGATCAGTTTGGATCTCCTCAGAAAGGAGTTCAGAGAAAAGCTCGGTATAGAGCTTCCAAAGATAATAGAAGGTTTTGACATCTCCCACTTCTACGGGGAGGACATCGTGGGGAGCTGTGTGGTCTGGGAGGAGGGGAGGATGAACAAGAAGCGATACAGGAGGTATAAGGTAAAGACGCTCTCCCAGATAGACGACTACGGAGCTCTCAGAGAAGTCCTCACGAGGAGGGCAAAAAGACTCAAGGAGAAGAAAGAGCCCATGCCCGACCTCTGGCTGATAGACGGAGGGAAGGGACAGCTGGGTGTCGCTCTGAAGGTTAAAAGGATCTTCAAACTCCCTATTAAGGTATTTTCCTTAGCTAAGGAGGAGGAGATACTCTACTCGGAGGACGGGAAGGAGGTAAGACTGAAGCAGGAGCCCCTGCTATACAGGGTCTTCGGACTGATAAGGGACGAGGCCCATAGGTTCGCTCTCTCCTACAACAGGAAACTCAGAACAAAGAAAGCCCTTGAGGACGTTCTCTCAAAGGTAAAGGGTGTAGGGGAAACAAGGAAGAGGATAATATACAGGAACTTCGAAAACCTCTACGAGTTCATAAGGGCGGACGAGGAGAGATTGAGGAAGCTGGGACTTCCCACACACCTCCAGCAGGAGGTTAAGAAGTATCTTGAGTGAGATCGTCAGAGGTGTGAACTTCTGGAGCTATATCTTTGCAAGCCTCGTTGCAGGCTACGTTATGATGGGCGTGGATCTCATGCTCGACGGCTTCCTCGGCCTCTTCGGGACCTACAGGACATACATAGAACTCATAAAGCTCTGGGGTATCTTCAAGGGCCTT
Source organism: Aquificaceae bacterium (assembly GCA_015487535.1). Taxonomy (GTDB): domain Bacteria; phylum Aquificota; class Aquificia; order Aquificales; family Aquificaceae; genus Hydrogenivirga. Next base: position 9,561 of record WFPN01000182.1, on the reverse strand, counting down.
GAGGACTGGGTTATGGCGATCGGACACATGGCGAACTCGGTGATCCTTGCCCTTGTCTTCGTTTATCCTCCGGTTTACGAGAGACTTCCGGGGAAGAAGGGACTCGTGAAAGGCATCGGCTTCGGGGCTCTGTGGCACGTAGTCGTTTTAATAGTTCTCGTAATTACCGCCTTCGGCGGTGCGAAGTTTATGAGGGAGTTTTTGAGTATGCCTTTGAAGGAACATCTTTCTCTGTTCCTGCTGCATATTGTATGGGGAGGAGTTTTAGGCGTGCTCTACGTTTCTAGAGCTGGCGATGAACTCCACAACGTCAAAGACGGAACCTAAGGAGTTCTTTCCGGGTTTTAAGTATCTCGGGTAGAGTATGTAGCTCGCGGCAAGAAGCTCCAGAAGGCTCCTTCTCTTCTTCCTCCTGGGGATTGGCTTGTGATCCTTCGTCAGACCCCAGCCGGCGTAAAAGGGTATGCCGAAGCAGTGGACCTCCCTCTCAAGAATCAAGCCCTCGAAACCCATCTGGGAGGATACCGTGTAGACCGCATCTACGTTTTTGAGGATCTGCACGGGGTTGAAGTTCTCGCCTATAAGAACTACCCTGTCCCTCGTCTTTACCTTAGTCAGATAACCCTTCTTCTTTCCCTTGAGAACGTCCGGATGGACCTTGACGAAGAGGACAGCCCTTGGGTTATCGTTAAGGGCTCTCTCGAGCATCAGGGAGAAGTCCTCCTCCTTTGCACCCCCCAGAACTACAGACATATCCCCTTTGGTCTGATCCACGACAAGAATCTTCTCCTTCCCTCTGTAACTTTCGAAAAAGTCCTCAGGTAAGGGTATGGAGCGGTTATACTTGCTTATCTCGTATTTAAGTATTAGCTCTCTGAGTTTTTCAGCTTCCTTTAAAAGCTCGGGTTTCTCCCATCCATCTGAGTTGAGTATATTTTCGAGAAGAGAGGGCTTGCTCGCGTCGTAATATATGCCAACGGGATCGACTATGAGGGATAGAGGCGGTTCCTCGAAACCTAGACCGATCGAACGTATAAAGCCGTCTTCCAGAGCCAGATAGGGAAGACCCCATTCCTTTGCTTTTTTTATAGCCTTCTTTGCGGTTGGCTTGTAACCCCATCCCGCAACTGCGGTGAGGCCCTCCGGGGACTTAGGGTTTAGAACCACCTTATCCTGAAGGAAGATCTCTAAGTAGGGAACCGTCTTTAGTATCCCCTTAGAGAAGATACCTATGGGCATACCTCTTTCAAGAGGGACCTGCTTCTGACTCCGAGGAACGGAGGGTTTCTGTATCCCTCCTTGCCGTAGAGGAGCTCTCCATCGCAGAACATACTCCCGTCCAGAGACACTAAAGCCCCTCCGGTCTCTAAGAGCACCGCGTGGGCAGCTGCCGTGTCCCACTCCATCGTTGGGCCGGTTCTCGGGTATAGATCTGCCTTTCCCTCCGCAAGGAGGCATATCTTGAGGGAGCTACCTACTGAGACCCTCTCTATCTCGAACCTCTTTGAGAGCCTTTTAAGATATTCCTCCGTCTTTTCATCTGCATGAGAGCGTGAGACAACCACCTTGAGCCTTTTCCCCTCCAGCTCCCCATCGAGGGGAAGTTCATACTCCTTCTCTTCCTTCAGGTCCAGGAGGCGGGCTCTCTTACCTTTCTCAGCACTGTAGAGCTTCCCGAGAGCCGGAGCGTACACAACGCCGAGCTTAGGCTTTCCCTCTTCTATGAAGGCTACGTTTATAGTAAACTCGCCGTTCCTCTTTATGAACTCCTTAGTTCCGTCCAGAGGATCTACGAGCCAGAAGTTCTTAAGACTATCAGGTTTTTTATCTCCCTCCTCCGAAATCACAGGCGCATCTCCTTTCAGAGCCTGGGTGATTATCCCGTGGGAGAGGGTGTCCGCCTCGGTTAGGGGAGTTCTGTCTTCTTTCTCAATAACGGAGAAACCCCCTTCGTATATTTTCAGAACCTCCTCCCCTGCCTTCAGAACGGCCTCCACAACCTTCTCTATCATTTCAAGAATCCTTCCCTCTCGAGGAACTCCACTATCTTTATCGCGCTCTCCTTGGGGAGAGGGTGGTAGTGTCTATATGGATCTCAGGACTTTCTGGAGGCTCGTAGGGATCGTCTATGCCCGTAAAGCCCTTTATGAGTCCCTCCCTTGCCTTCTTATACATCCCCTTCACATCCCTCTTCTCACATACATCCACGGGGGCGTCCACGAAGACCTCTATGAACTTGCCCTCCTCCATCATGCTCCTGACCTCCTCCCTCGCCATCCTGTAGGGGTTCACGAGGGCACATATGACGACCCCGTCGTGCTTAACTATCTCCGAGGCCACGAATCCAACCCTGAGTATGTTCTTTATCCTGTCCTCTTTTGAAAACCCGAGTCCCTGGGAGAGGTGTGTCCTGATTACGTCCCCGTCAAGGAAGGTTACCTTCCTTCCCTTAGCCTCTATCATAACCTTAAGGAGCTTACCTATCGTGGACTTGCCCGAACAGGGAAGTCCCGTGAGCCAGATGCAGAAGCCCTGCCTGTGCTTGGGCTTGTAAGATTCCAAGAATATCTGGGCCACCTCGGGTCTCGTATACCATTCGGGAAGGAGCTTTCCGTTCTTTAAGAACTCCTCTCTAACCTGAGTGCCGGATATGCTCAGATATTCGTAGCCCTTGCTCTCCGCTTCACTCCTCTCGACATACCTTCCGAGCTCGGGAACGTAGACGAGCTCCTCGAAGGGGATCATCTTAACCCCTATCTCGTCCTCGTATTTTTTGTAGAGCTTCTGAGCCTCGTAAGGTCCGTAGAAGGGTCTTCCCTTTGAGTCCTTCCCCGGTCCAGCGTGATCCCTTCCCACTATAAAGTAGTTTGCCCCGTAGTTCCTCCTTATTATCCCGTGCCAGAGAGCCTCCCTGGGACCCGCCATCCTCATGGCGAGGGGAATGAAGACCAGAAGGGTCCTGTCCTTCTCGTAGTAGTTCTCGTATAGGGTCTTGTATATCCTCATTCTCGTGTAGCCGTCCACGTCCCCTGCCTGGTTACCCCCACAGCGGGTGTTATGAGCAGCGCCCCCTTTACCCTCTCCCTCGCCCTCTTGGTGAGTTCCTCGTGGACCCTGTGCATGGGGTTCCTCGTCTGGAAGGCGACAACGTTGCTGTAGCCGAGCTCCTCCAGCCTCCTCCTCGTCTCCTCAGGAGTCAGCCTGAACTCGGGGAAGTCGTAATACTCCGGAAGCTGTATGACCTTGAGCTCACCGCTTATGCAACACTCGCCCCATAGAAAGAGCTCGGGAACGAGAGGGTGGTGCGGATCCGTGGTTCCCAGAACCTTCCTCGCCTCTTTTTCAGGATCCCTTTCAAAGACCTCCTCAATCCTCATGACGGCGAGGGGAACGTTGTAGGGGTCCCTAAGGACTATCCTCTCACCTTCCTTTATGCCCTCTATCTGCTCCCTCTTGACTGGCAGTATCACGGGTATTGGGAAGAGAAGGCCGTTTTTCAGCCTCATACTCTCGAGGACGCTCTCGTAGTCCTCCTTTCCCATGTACCTGTCCAAGGGAGAAAAGGCTCCCGTCGCGAGCATCTCAAGATCGCAAACGAACCTCTGGGGTATTTGTATGCTTTTTAGATGCAGTATTTCTTCCTTTAGCTCCTTTCTCTCCTTTTCATCCACAAGTAGATCTACGAGCTTCCCGCCGTAAGGTTTTATGAGCTCTATAGTCGTATTCTTCACATTCATCCCTCGTCTTTTACCATTCTAACAAATCTTTCCAATCCCTCTTCCCAAGAGCGAAGTTCTATCCCTTTCTTAGTCCCCAGAACACTCCAGAGGGGTCTTCTGGCTTTTGTAGGAAACTCCGTGTGCTTGACAGGCTCTATCTGGGCATCTATACCTGCAAGCTCTAGTATTTTTTTGGCAAACTCGTACCAGGAGCAGTAGCCCGTATGCGTTATGTGGTAGGTCCCGTAGGAGTGTTCTTCTAAAACCAGCCTCCATACTCCCTCAGCCAGGTCGTAGGTGTGGGTGGGAACCATGTATATGTCGTTAACGACCTTAAGGTTTTCTCCGGCTTTTGCTTTCCTCAAGATGGTGTAGGGGAAGTTTCCTCCTTTCCCAGAAGCCCCCGCAACGCCGTAGAGGCTCGAGGACCTGACTATGTAGTGTTCTTCTAAATAGTTCCTAACTATGTGCTCTCCCGCGAGCTTTGAGACCCCGTAGATATTTATCGGGTTCGGCGTGTCCTCCTCGTAGTAGGGCTCTCTCTTCGGGAGCTTGCCTCCATCGAAGACGTAGTCAGTGGAAATGTGGAGGAGTGGAACTCCTATCTTCAGACATGCGTCCGCGATGTTCTTAACACCGACAGCGTTCACCCTGAAGGCCTCCTCGACCTCCTCTTCGGCGAGATCCACCTTGACGTAGGCGCTCGTGTTGATGACGAGATCTGGTTTCACTTCATAGAGGACCTCTTCTACTTTATCCTTGTCTCTTACGTCCATCTCCTTTCTCGTTAGGGGGTCAAGATCGACATATTCCGGCTTTGTCCTTATCAGATCCGTTCCCAGCTGCCCGTTAGCACCTATGAGGGCTACCTTCATGTCCCGCTTCCGTAAACCTCTTTAAGCCTTTCAACAAAACCCTTCACTTCCTCTGCCTTTCTAAAAAGCCAATCTTTATTATCAACAAACCACTTTATTGTTCTCTCTATACCTTCCTCGAAAGAAATTTCCGCCCTCCAGCCGAGCTCTCTCTCTATCTTCGTTGTATCAACCGCATACCTGAGATCGTGTCCCGGCCTGTCTGGAACGAACTCTATAAACTCTTCCCCTTTATCTAAAGCGCTGAGTATGCTTTTGACAACCTCTATATTGGGTCTCTCCTCACCACTTCCCACGTTGTAAACCTCTCCCTCCTTTCCTTTTTCCATTACGAGCAAAATGGCACCCGTGAAGTCCTCAACGAAGAGCCATGTTCTCACGTTAGTTCCCTTCCCGTAAACAGGGATCCTCTCTCCCGATAGGATTTTGAAAACAGATAGGGGTATGAGCTTCTCCGGATACTGCCATGGGCCGTAGTTGTTGGAAGCTCTGACTATAATAGCCTTGAAGCCATAAGTTTCAACGAAAGATCTCACGAGCATGTCCGCACCAGCCTTGCTCGCGGAGTAGGGAGAGTTCGGTCTCAGAGGAGTATCTTCTGTGAACTTCTCCGAGCTGTCCAGAGGGAGCTCTCCGTAGACCTCGTCCGTGGATATGTGGATGAACTTCCTCACACCTGCTTTCATGGAAGCTTTGAGAAGATTCAGTGTCCCCAGAACGTTCGTTCGAACGAACACATCCGGGTCGAGTATGCTCCTGTCAACGTGCGTCTCAGCCGCGTAGTGGACTACGATATCCGGTTTTTCGGTATCAGTGACTTCCCATACACTTTCCTGAACAGCTACATCGATCTTGTAGAACCTTATCCTATCCGAAACCTCCCTTATTCTCTCCATGTCCCCCGCGTAGGTGAGCTTGTCAGCAACAATAACTTCATAACCTTCTCTTGCGAGCCTTCTTACCAGATCGCTTCCCATAAAACCCGCACCACCAGTTATAAGGATCTTCATCCCTAACCCTCGTAAACGAAGTTGTTCTCGGCCTCTTTCAATGTGGGTAGCCTGCTGTCCTTCTGCGAAAGCACAGGGTTTTCAACAGGCCACTCTATTCCGATATCCGGATCGTTCCAGATTATACCCCTGTCCAGCTCCGGAGCGTATTCTTTAGTAACCTTGTATACAACCTCCGTCCCGTCCTCGAGGGCCACAAACCCGTGGGTAAAGCCAGGAGGGACCCAAAGCATAAGCTTGTTCTCCTCCGAAAGCTCCACAGCCACCCACTTTCCGAACCATGGAGACCCCTTCCTTATGTCCACCGCCACGTCCCATATCCTGCCCCTTACACATCTTACGAGCTTCCCCTGCTCCATGGGTCTAAGCTGGTAGTGGAGCCCCCTCAGGACGCCCTTTTGGGATCTGGAGTGATTGTCCTGAACGAAGTCGTATTCTATGCCATTTTTCTTAAACTCGGAGGCCTTGTATGTCTCCATAAAGAAGCCCCTCTCGTCTCCGAAGACCTTAGGCTTTACCAGAATAACATCAGGTATTTCTAGCCTCTCGAACTCAAAGGGCATCCTCTTCCTCCGCTATTGTGAGGAGATACTTCCCGTAATCCGTATTCATTAAAGGCTTTGCAAGCTTCCTGAGCTGTTCCCTGTCAATCCATTCGTTCCTGTAGGCTATCTCCTCGATGCTACCTATCATGTATCCTGTCCTTTTTTCTATCGTCGCTATGAACTCTCCCGCCTTCAAGAAGCTGTCATGCGTTCCCGCATCGAACCAGGCAAAACCCCTTTTCAGGAGCTGGACCTTCAGCTCCCCCTCTTTTAGATACTCTTTGTTCACAGAGGTTATCTCCAGCTCTCCCCTATTTGAAGGCTTTACTCTCTTAGCTTTTTCGAAACATGTGTTGTCGTAAAAGTATAGACCCGTTACAGCGTAGTTGGACTTTGGGTTCTTGGGCTTCTCCTCCAAAGATACCACGTTCCCCTCCTCATCGAACTCTACCACCCCGAACCTTTCTGGATCCTTGACGTGGTATCCAAATATGACCGCTCCTCCCTCGGTCTCGACCCTCTTCCTCGCACTCCTCAGCAAGTTCTGAAGCTCGTGACCGTAGAAGATGTTGTCCCCAAGGATAAGGCAAACGGGCTCATCTCTTGCAAAATCCTCCGCCTTCAGAAGGCCGTCCGCGAGGCCTTTGGGTTCTTCCTGAAACGCATACTCCACCCTCATGCCAAGATGAGAGCCGTCTCCAAAGAGTTTCTTATAGCTCTCCACATCCCCAGGAGAGCAAACTATAACCACATCTCTTATCCCCGCAAGCATGAGGATCGAGAATGAGTAGTAGACCATGGGCTTGTTGTAGACAGGTAGGAAGTGCTTGTTCACCGCGTAGGTTACGGGATATAGCCTGCTTCCCGTTCCTCCTCCTAGAAGGACCCCTATCATCTAAAAACCTTCTGTAAATGGATTTTACACTATCTTGAGAGTATCTTTATCATGAAGATGGGCTGTATTATGTCCCTTACCATAGTCAGGAACTTACCCAGCTGGACCGCGGGCGCGGTGGAAACGTAGATGATGTCCCTGTCCTTGACCTCGAAGTCCCTCAGGACAAAAACGGACTCCGGCCCAGAGAGATCTATGTTGTAGACAACGGGAGCCTTTCCATCCTTCGTGTAGCTTTTATACTTAATACCCAACTTGTCGAGCGTCCCTTTTTCTTCAAACCTGAACACAAAAAGGCCCTTTGCATGTGCTATCTCATCCCTCAGACCTCCGGCCCTCCCCAGAGCCTGTGATAAAGTTATCCCCTTAGCTTCAAACTCCAGCTCTATGTTCCTACCCGTTGCTCCCAGAATTGTGGCGGATTTGGTCCTGTATATCACGGTTATGACGTCCCCGGGCCTCAGGTTTATGTTCAGCTCAGGGTTCTGGATAACCTCTTCCAAGGGCAAGGTTATGCTCCTATTCCCTCTCGACACCTGAATAAGTGTCTTATTTATCGGGGACGTTACCCCTCCCACGCTCGCGAGAGCATCTAAAAGCGTCTTAGTGGTATACGTTAAAGGAACCTTCCTGCTTTCCCTCACGTGACCGAAGACCGTTACCGTGGAGGAGAGGAATCCACCGAGCCTCACAACAACCTGGGGCTTGTTTGCTCTTTTTGAGAGCTTTTTTTCTATCTCCCTTGCTACTTCTTCAGGCCTCTTTCCAAGAACGTATACCCTACCCACGAAGGGGACGGTTATGTAGCCTCTATCGCCCACCATCTGAGGCGGAACAGCGAGGGAAGAAACACCGCTTGTCTGGATTATGGCTGAGGCACTCGAAGCAAGCAAAACAGCAGGAGGAGATTCGTATATAACTATTTCTAATACATCCCCCCTCCCTATAGCGGGAGAGTAAGGCTCTGTCAAGAACGCCTTTATCTTCTCCTTCAGATTTCCCGACTGCCTTTTCATCCTGAGAGTTAGCTGAGGCGTAAGATCAACGAGCACTATGTTCTCATCGTATCTCACAGCGTAGGTGGAAGGGCCGGACTGGGGGATGAGAGAGGAGCAGCCGAAGAGCGAGATTAGCAGAGGCAGGAGTATGAAGGTAAGTATTCTCATACTGCTAAGTATTATATCTACTAAACTTTTGCATAACATGAGCCACCTCCTATCAGATTTCGGAGCAGGAACAGAACAAGCCTATTGTCAGGAAAGGGAGAATACCTCAAACATTGCCCTGCAACATCCTGGACAAACTCAACCACTTCAATAAGCTCAACCACAATGGGAGGAAACACAAGAGACAACAAATACTTCCTGAAATCTATCCCCTCAAGCTTAGACCTGAACCTGAGAAGCACCACATGCCATACCGCCATTATCCAGAGCCTTATAGCTCTGAGTTTCCTCACCATGTAGCTTTCAAGCCCATGAGCCTTGAGAACCTTTATCTCAACCTCCACCTGCCACCTGTGCCTGTAGAGGTCTTCAAATCGTTTCTTGCTAAGAGCCTTATTGCTTACAACCACCCTCTCCTCGTCGCTCCCCTCCCCAACTCTGTAGGCATAAAGAGGCTTGCTGACTCCTTTGAGCTTTACCTTCTCAGGCCTTGGAAACCACAGGTCTCTGAGCTTTTCCTTGCTTTCCTCGTCAACTCTCCCCTGGCTTATAGCGCATACGAAATCAACTTCCTCGGACAGGAGGAATTCGAGAAGCCTGTTGCAGGTAAGCCCTGCATTGCAAAGAAAGACAAGGTTGGGAAATAGCTTCTTCAAAGGTGGCAGAAGTTTCCTGAGAGCGAGAATCAGAGTATCTACAGGTTTAACTTCGTGGAGCAGCTCAACGTAGGGAGGAATTCTTAATCCGTTTGTCCAGAGGACTATGATCAGGGCTCTGTGGGCAGGAATGACCCTTCTGGAGTAAGGATCGTAGAGCTTTTTGACGCCTTCAATTCTGGAGCCTGTTTTTCTCAGGAGTGTGGTATCTGCTATGAGGAAGGCTCTGTGAGAGGAGCTGAGTTTAGTAAGGAGCTGGCACACAAGGGATTGGATTTGAGGCAGGGGATTGAAGTCAAAAGAGCTCAGGAATCTTGAAAGAGTTGAGGCAGAGTAGGTAGGAGAGGAAGACAGGGTGTAAGGGGAATGTGAGAAAATATTGAGGAAGGCGTCGTATTTAGCTTCGTTCATGGTTCTCACCTCCCTGGGGTATTCCTCGGGGAGGTCTTTTTTACAGACTTGAGCAGTCTCCTGTCAAGGGCTGCAAAACTTTTTTGTCTTTATCTTGTTCTATCTTTACACTTTACAAACTCAATTTTTCTTTCAGCGAGGATCATAAATACTTTCAAACAAGTCTTTCAAGAAATTTTCTGTCAAGTCAATTTTTTTAGATCTAAATACCGCCATTCTTCCAATGAACTTTTCTAGTTTTAAATATTTTTCAACTATATGATAATGTGGTCTATCTGTATAAT
>WFPN01000181.1 GCA_015487535.1 Aquificaceae bacterium | reverse complement strand
AGCTAGTGTTGATCCAGGAGATCCATGTGATGATAGGTGGAGAAACGGCAGGGACTATACTATAAATCCTGGCGATACACTATATATAGGTTATAGATTTAGAGGGTGGTGCTTTATCCTGTGTCAAACTACATTTTCAACCCAAAATACAATAGATAGCGCAGGAGACAGCGATTGCAGAACTCAACTAAATCTTATTCCTTCAGCATATAGTTGCACAACGAGTCTATACTTTAATGATTTCTAAGTTAAATTCTTGAACCTAAAACTATCTCCTCACATACTTTCCGTTCACCCATCCCTCTATCTCAAAGTTTCCATCCGAGTAAAAGACCTTTATCCAGGTCTCCGGGCCGTTTTCAATGACCTTAAGTTCATCCCCTTCCCTGAGAACGTATATAACGTCCGCATCGGTCGATGGCCTCTCCCTCATGTTGAGCATGGGAACGGAGACGTAAACGATTTTCTCCCCGCCCTTTTCTGGAGTTTTCAGTTCTGGGATGACCACTGCTTTCCTTTCTTGAGTTACGGGCTCAACCCTTACGTTCTTCTCGAGGACCTTCGTACCGGCGAAAAATAGTAAAGAGGCTAAGATCAATCCGCCTACGGCCAGGTAAACCACATTCCTCGATACTCCTTCTTTCCTTACCCTCAGACCCACGCTCTCGGCTGCTCTCTCAACATGCTTCGGCTTTATCTCGTGGCTCGAGTCCACGAAGGCGGCCATGAGAGCCCGTTCCATGAGGATGTTTATCAGCCTGGGTATCCCGAGGGAGAATTTGTAAACAAGGCCGTACGTCTTGGGATTTATCTTCACGTTCCCCCTGCCCGCTTTTGAGATCCTAAAATCTATGTAAGCCTTGGTCTCCTCCTCGGTGAAGTTCCTGAGCTTCACAAACACGGTAATTCTCTGCCTCAACTGTCTGAGTTCTTGGGAGTTAAGTTTCTCCTCGAGCTCCGGCTGTCCTAAGAGGATTATCTGCAGGAGCTTGGTATCGCTCGTCTCGAGGTTCGAGAGGATCCTCAGCTCCTCGAGGGTCTCCACAGGAAGGTTCTGGGCCTCGTCTATGATTATGAGAACCTTCCTTCCCCTTTTTCTTTCATTTACCAAGAAGTCCCTCAGCTTGGCGAACAGCTTGTTCTTGGTCTCACCCTCGCTCTTTATACCAAAATCCTCTAGGATGGCCTCGAAGAGCTCTTCTGGAGAGAGGTTGGGAAAGAGAACGTAGGCGAACCTGACCTCGTCGGGAGACAGATCGTCTATGAACTTTCTTACAGTCAAGGTCTTCCCTGTCCCAGGCTCCCCGATTATCACGGCGAAGCCCTCTTCGGATTCGACAAGGTACTTGAGGGAGGACAGGGCCTCCTGGTGGGATTCGGAAAGAAAGAAGTAGTGGGAGTCTGGAGTTATCTTGAAGGGATCGTCGCTGAAGCCGAAAAACTCTAAGTAGTCCTTCATTCCTCCCTACATTTTATAATTATCCCCCTCAGGAGGTGGGCCATGGACAACGTTCAGAGCATGGAAGATAGAGTCGTGTTCATAGTGAAGGAGTTTTTCGAAGACATAGATAAGAAGGAGCCCTTTCAGACCCAGCTGATGGAGTTTCGTCTCAGGTTCAGAGCGAAGCTCCTCGAGATAGTAACCTCGTATCCCACGAATCCGGAACTCGCCAACAGGACCCTGGATTACGCTCTAGAGGCCGTTGAGAAGGTTATAAAGGAAGAGCTCGAGAAGGTTAACTTGGAGTCCGAAACGTCACTCTATAGAACGATAGAAACCTTGAAGGTCGTCAACGAGGTCCTGAAGGAGTTCATGCACGAGGACAGGGTGAACGACAAAAGAAAGCTATCTTCGATAACCGGATTCATAGGTAACGCAGTTGAGAGGCTCAAGCAGGAGTACAAGAGCAGGTTTGGAGGCCTCATCAGAAGCATCAAGAAGCTCTTTGGCATCGGAACAAACCCGTGATCCTGAACCCTCTTGACCTAGTCGTGTTCTTCGGGGCCTGGTTCTTCCAGGCCTTTACCGGCTTCGGAGCGGGGATATTTATAGTGGGCGTACTCTCCCTCGTTTACGATCCGAGGGTGGTTGTGGTCTCCTCCACTCTGGTTAACCTCTTGGGGACGGCGGCGATGTCCATCCTCCTTATGAGGAGGGTGAAACCACGCTTTGACATACTTTCCGTGCTGATCCTCGGTTCCGTTCCAGGGATATTCGTCGGAGCCAAGGTGCTCCTTGCCCTCGAGAAGGAAACCCTCCGCCTGTTTATAGGGGTATTTATACTCTTTCTGGGTGTTTACGATCTTCTGGTTCAAAAGG
>WFPN01000180.1 GCA_015487535.1 Aquificaceae bacterium | reverse complement strand
TCGATTTGGGATGCGGGACAGGCTTCGTCTCCTCCTTTCTACCCGAAGGGTGCACGCCCTTGGGCCTTGACATATCCGAAGGTATGCTCCAGAGGTACGCTTCACGTTTCGGCGATGCCGTGATGGGAGACGCCGAGAGCTTGCCTTTCAAGGACTGGAGCTTTGACTACGTCCTGAGCAACTTCTCCCTCCACTGGACGAATCTCAGCAGGAGCGTTCCCGAGCTAATCAGGGTGGCTAGGCTGGGTGTTGGTATCTCCCTGCCGGTGGAGGGAAGCCTCGAGGGTCTCGGCTTCCCATTCCCCAGAGAGGATGAGGTTCTAGAGCACTTTGAGGGATGCCTTCTTGAGAGCTACGTGAGGGAGGTTCCTATACCCTTCTTTGGGTGGGATCTGGTGAAGTTCTTCCATCACACGGGGAGCTCCCTGAACCCGAGAAGACGTAAGGTACTGAGTAGAAGGAGTGTGGAAAATCTGATAAACTCGATAGAGAGGCCTTCCTTCCGTATGCTATTTTTGTATGCGAGGCTGGTATGAGGAGGAAGAGAATGAGAGCCACGGCCCTACTTTTCTTGCTCGTGATCTCCATCGTGGTTGGGTGCAAAGCCCAAGCCCCTAAGGAGGGGAGAACTCAGATAAACAGCGGAGGAGTACTCGAGAGCTTCGAGAGAGAGCTTACAAAGGTAGTGGATAAGGTATCACCTTCGGTGGTGACAATATTCGCCGTTCAGGAGGTTGAGTTCAACCCCTTCGAGGACTTCGACCTTCCCTTCAGGTTCCCTATAGAGCCCTTTAGACAGGAGAGGAGGTCTCTCGGCTCTGGCGTGATAGTTAAGTACGAGAAGGGGAAGATCTACATACTCACAAACAACCATGTGGTCGAGGGGGCCAAGAGGGTTACGGTGAGGTTCGACAGGCATACCGAGAAGAGGGCCAAGATCGTAGGTACGGACCCGAAAACGGATATAGCGGTTATAGAGGTGGATGCTGAAGGTATAGACGATATAGAAAGCAGGATAGCCAAGCTCGGGGACTCGGATAAGGTGAGGGTAGGGCAGCTTGCGATAGCGATAGGGAACCCATACGGTCTTGAGAGGACCGTTACCGTCGGTGTTGTGTCGGCCCTAAAAAGGAGCATAGGTATAACCCAGTACGAGAGCTACATACAGACGGATGCGGCCATAAATCCCGGAAACTCCGGAGGACCGCTCATAAACATCCACGGCGAGGTTATAGGGATAAACACGGCCATAGTTGCCTCCGGTCAGGGTCTTGGGTTCGCCATACCGATAAACCTCGCCAGGTGGGTTATGGAGCAGATACTCGAGCACGGAAAGGTGGTCAGGGGTTGGCTCGGCGTGGTCATACAGGAGATCACACCCGACATAGCCGAGGCGATAGGAGTTAAGGAGGGGATACTCGTTGCCCAGGTCATGAAGGGCAGCCCGGCGGACAAGGCCGGTCTGAAGGTGGGGGACATAATAATAGCCCTGAACGGCAGAAAGCTGGAGGACGTGAGGGATCTTCAGCTTTCCATAATGAAGACCAAGCCGGGAACTGAGGTGACCTTGACCATAATAAGGGAGGGCAAGAGGAAAGAGATTAAGGTTAAGGTGGGTGAGCTCCCAGAGAAGATTTCTGGAAAGCCCAAATCTTACGAAGGAGAGGATCTCGGTCTCTCGCTAAGGGATCTTACACCCAAGGAGAAGGCAAGGCTCGGCGTTGAGGGTGTGCTGGTTGTGAGCGTGGCTCCCGGAAGCCCGGCCTACGAAAGTGGCCTCAGGCCCGGGGATGTTATAATGAGGGTTAACTACAAGAAGGTATCTACGGTGAGGGAGTTCTACAAGCTCATCGAGAGCCTGAAGGATATGGGCAAGAGCAAGGCCCTGCTGCTAGTTAGGAGGAACTCGAGCAACGTCTATCTAGTTCTCCCCCTGAGGTGAACCGATGCCTGACACAGAGCAGGAGCTTATAAATCAGTATCTTAAGAGGATCTCAAAGATACCCCTCCTCACACCGGAGGAGGAGAAGGAGCTGGCGAGGAGGGCCAAGGAGGGGGACGAGGAGGCCTTAAAAAAGCTCGTGGAATCCAACCTAAGGTTCGTTGTCAGCGTTGCCAAGCAGTACATAGGGTACGGCCTTCCCTTCTCAGAGCTGATAGCGGCGGGAAACCTAGGGCTCTTGGAAGCTGCCAAGCGCTTCGATCCCGAGAGGGGTGTGAAGTTCATATCTTACGCCGTATGGTGGATAAGGCAGGCGATAATGCAGGCCCTCTCTCAGCAGACCGGAGCCGTGAGGATTCCTTTAAAGCAGTCCCACCTGATAAGCAAGATAGGGACCATATACGCGGAGCTTGCAAAGGAGCTGGAGAGGGAGCCAACGCCTGAGGAGGTAGCAGAGCACCTCTCCAAGGAGATGATAGCCAAGGAGCTGGAGAAGGAGCTAGGCAGGGAACCCTCCGAGGAGGAGATAGAGGAGAGGTTCAAGAAGGAAGGCTACAAGATCTCCCCCGAGGAGGTGGAGAGGTACCTTCAGGTGTGTAGAATACCCCTTTCCCTCGACGCGCCCGTGGGCGAGAACGAGGACACCTTCTTCGTCGATTTCCTGAGCAAGCATGGAACAGCGGAGGTAGAGGAGCACGTGATACAGGAGGTCCTGGAGAAGGAGATATACGACCTCTTGGATAAGCTCCCCGAGAAGGAGAGGAAGGTGATAGAGCTACGCTTCGGCCTCAGGGGGAACGAGCCCAAAACCCTCAGGGAGATAGGGGATATACTCGGGGTCTCGAGGGAGAGAGTCCGTCAGCTGGAGACTAGGGCCCTGAGAAAGCTCAGGAGCTTGGCAATGAAAAGACATCTGAAGGACTTCCTGAGCTGATCCATGGACGGGGTTCTGGTTGTAAACAAACCTAAAGGCTTGACCTCCACCCGTGTAGTCGAGAAGGTTAGGAAAAGGCTCAGGACGAAGGTGGGCCACACCGGAACCTTAGATCCGATAGCGACCGGTGTTCTCCTCCTTACAGTTGGAAGGGCGACCCGTTTTTCCTGGATATTCACCGGCTTGGAGAAGGGCTACAGGGTGAGGGGAGTTCTCGGCGTGATCACCGACACCTACGACCTGGAGGGAGAGGTCCTGGAAAGGAGGGAGGTAAAGGTAAGCTGCAAGGATGTAGAGAACGTCCTGGAAAGGTTCAAAGGGGAGATAGAACAGATACCGCCTCCGTACTCTGCCAAGAAGGTGGAGGGCAAGAGAGCCTACAGGCTTGCGAGGAAGGGTATAAAGCCACAGCTAAAGCCAATCAGCGTTAAGGTGTACGACATAAAACTAGTACGGTGCCAGCTCCCCGAGTTCGAGATCTACGTTAAGGTTTCCTCCGGAACTTACGTTAGAAGTTTGATAAACGATATAGGAATGGAGCTCTCGAGCGGGGCGGTGGTGAAAGACCTCACGAGGGAGAGCGTGGGCCCATTTAAGCTCGGGGAGGCGATAGATCTCGATGAACTCCTGAGCTCAGAAGATCCGTGGAGGTTCGTCATCCCGATAGATAAGGCCCTGGGCTTTTTACCGAAGGTGAGTCTGGATTACTTCAACGGGAAGAAAGTTTTGAACGGTAACCCTGTGCTGGTGGGTGAAGAGCTCCCGGAAGGTTATGTTAGAATTTACATAGACGAAACGTTCGTAGGTGTTGGGAGCCATAGGAGCGGTGTGCTCAAGCCCGAGAGGCTCCTCATACCGGAGGGCCTTCCCCAACCTTGACATAGATAAACTCAAATTTTATCTTAATACCAGGGTAGAAATATTGATAGGAGGTTTGTAATGCCTTCCACCAAGAAGGATTACTACGAGATACTCGGGGTGCCTAGGAACGCGAGCCAGGAGGAGATAAAGAAGGCCTTCAGGAGACTTGCCAGAAAGTACCACCCCGATATAAATAAGGATCCGGAAGCTCAGGAGAAGTTTAAGGAGATAAACGAAGCCTACCAGATACTTTCCGATCCCGAGAAGAGGAAGCTGTACGACACGTACGGTCACGCCGCTTTCGAGGGCCAGGGTGCGCAGGAGCAGGCCTACACGACCCAGATACCGGACCTCGAGGAGATACTGAACGAGTTCTTCGGAGGCGGTTTCGGTTCGGTGTTCGACACCATCTTCGAAAGGGCGACCAGAGGAAGGAAGAGAACTGGAAGAAGGCCTCAGAGGGGTGAGGACATATACAAGACGGTAGAGATATCTCTCGAGGACGCCTTCAGGGGAACCACCCTGGAGGTGGACGTGGACAGGGATGTGGAGTGCACAGCCTGTGGTGGCACAGGTTACGATCAGAGTAGGGGTGTGAGGACCTGCCCCACCTGTGGGGGAACAGGTCAGGTCGTTCAGAGACAGTTCTTCATGACCATAGCCCAGACGTGTCCCACCTGTAGGGGTGAGGGTGCGGTTTACGAGCCCTGCAGGGAGTGCGGAGGCAGGGGCACGGTCAGGAGGAGGGAGAGGATAAAGGTTAGGATACCGCCGGGGGTGGACACCGGATCCAAGCTGGTGGTGGAAGGCAAGGGGCATTCTGGCAGGTTCGGAGGCCCACCGGGCAACCTCTACATACAGGTTAGGGTAAAACCCCACAGGATCTTTGAGAGGAGGGGTGACGATCTTTACGTGGACGTGAACGTAACTTACCCGGAGGCAGTTCTGGGAACCGAAATAGAGGTGCCTACCCTATCCGGTGAGAAGGTCAAGGTTAAAATCCCTCCGGGGACGAAGCATGGGGATCTGATAAAGGTTGAAGGCAAAGGTATGCCTCGCCTGAAGGGAAGCGGTAGAGGGAACCTGTACGTTAGGGCGAACGTTGACGTTCCTAAGATAGGCATGTTGGATAAGGTGTTCAAAGACGGGAAGAAGATTGAAAGGCTTTTAAAAGAGCTTCAGGATCTGCTTCCTGAGCCTCAGAGAATTAAGGAGAGGTGAGAGCCATGAGGAAGAAGGGACTCTACACAATAGGCGTGGTTGCGAGGATGTACGACATACACCCTCAAACCTTAAGACTTTACGAGAGGGAGGGTCTCCTCAAGCCCTCCAGAACTGAAGGAAACACACGCCTTTACTCGGACGAGGACCTAGAGAGACTCGAGTTCATCCTATTCCTCACGAGAGAGCTGGGTGTTAACCTGGCGGGTGTGGACATAATACTCAACATGAAGGAGCAGATGGAGGAACTCCAGAAGCAGATAGACCAGCTCATAGAGTTCATACAGAACGAGCTCTCTAAGATCTACGAGGGTGAGGATCTGAAGAAAGCTATAGTGGGAGTCCCTAAGAGAAAAGTGATGAAGCTGGAAGACATCATACCCTCCAAGAAAACGGGAGCTTAAACTTTTCTCCCATGGAGAGGGTGCTGGTCCACATCTGCTGTGCTCCAGACGCTCTATATTTTTTAAAGCGCTTCAGGGAAGAGAACCCGGACTCTGAGCTCATCGGGTTCTTCTACGACCCGAACATACACCCCTACGAGGAGTACAGGCTTAGGTACCAGGAAACCGAAAGAACCTGCAACGAGCTGAAGATAAAGCTTATTGAAGGTGAGTACGATGTGGAGGACTGGCTTCGGAACGTAAGGGGTCTCGAGAACGAGCCAGAGAGAGGGGAGAGGTGCTCGGTATGCTTCGATTTCAGGCTTGAGCGCTCCGCAAGACTTGCGAAGGAACTCGGGTGCGATGCCTTCACAACTACACTCCTGATGAGCCCGAAAAAGAAGTTTTCCCAGCTCAAGGATAGCGGTGAAAGGGTTGCCTCCCGTTACGGGGTGAAGTTCATAGCTGTCGATTACAGGAAGGGCGGTGGAACCCAGGAGATGTTCAGGCTGACCAAGGAGAAGGAGATCTACCAGCAGGACTACTGCGGATGCATATATGGGCTCTTTCAACAGAAGGAAGAGGATTCCCTGTTCGATCTAGTTTCCACTCCCGGAAGGAGGCCCGGGTCTAAGGAGGAGAGGCTATTTATTAAAGAGGTTAGGACCTTCGCAGAGGCACTCGGCCTCCCGACTAAGGAGGTGGAGTTTCCCTTCCTGGGATGGATACCCCTCGAGGGGGGTCTCTGGGTTAAAGGTAAGGCCATACCTTCCTTCGTGAGGCCTTACTCCCAGTCCATAAGAGGGAGATGCCGTGCGGGCGTCGATAGGGTTGTAGGGAATACGCTGTATCTGAACAAGCAGTTCGTCAGAATAGTTCTTCTCGATGAGTTCGAGGACCGTCCCCTCACAGAACCCGAGATGACCACGTACCCTACCTTCCTCGTTCCCGGTGCATACAGAGAGACCCTACTTGAAAACAGGATAGACGCCAGACTCAGGACCGAGTTTGTGAACTCCACATCCAGCGTGCTTCTAATAGGTGACCCTCAGGCACAGGAGATCCTGGGGATACCGGCCGACACCCTTCAGGACAGAAGGGGCGTGAGCCCGAAAGATGTAAGGATCCTGATAGAGAAAAACTTAGGGTGTATAGAGGAGGGGAGTGTATCTTTAGTCCTTCTGGGGGCTCACTCTTTGTGTGGTATCGGCAGAAAGGTCTTCGAGGAGACTTTCGGCGTGGGGATAACCAGAATCATCGGTTACGGAAAGGTCTTACTCAATGCCAAGCTCTTTTAGCTTGCTCAGGGTAGCCATCTCTACATATCCTTTATAGACTTTTACATCCCTCTAAATAGCAAAGAACATGCCAAAGTAATGTGGTCGGAGAAACCGTTGGTATAGCTAAGTATCCCCGCTCAGCAGGTCACGAACGGTGTGTTGCAGTGTTGCAACAGCGTTGCATCAGGATGCGCTCTCCATCCTCCTCTTTCCCTCCTCCCACAGCTCGTCCATCTCTTCCAAGCTCATATCCTCGAGCTTCTTCCCCATCTCCTTTGCCCTTCGCTCCACGTACTGAAACCTTCTTATGAACCTCTCGTTCGCCTCTTGAAGAGCCTCCTCCGCGTCCACACCCACGAAGCGTGCGAGCTCGACGACCGCCGTAAGTATATCGCCTATCTCGTGTTTTATGTTCTCCCTGTCGTTCTTCTCTATGGACTCCTTAAGCTCCCCGATCTCCTCCTGGATCTTGTCGAAAACCTGCGATATCTCGGTAAAGTCGAACCCAACCCTGGAGGCTCTGTCCTGAAGTTTCTGGGAGCGCATAAGTGCAGGGAGATGCTTCGGAACCCCTTCCAGGACGCTCTCCCTCTTTTCCGTCTTCTTCTTCTCCCAGTTCTCGAGGACATCCTCCGGGTTAGCGTTTCCAAATACGTGCGGATGCCTCTCTATCAGCTTCTTTACGAGTGCATCTATCACATCGTTTATGTCGAAGGCCCCCCTCTCCTTTGCTATCTGGGCGTGAAAGACGGGCTGGAGGAGGAGATCTCCGAGCTCTTCTTTTAGCTTTTCATCGTCCCTTGAGTCTATAGCATCCAGGACCTCATAAGCTTCCTCTATAAGATATTTTTTCAAGCTCTCATGGGTCTGCTTCCTGTCCCAGGGGCACTCTCTCCTGAGCCTTTCCATAACCTTCACGAGGTCTTCGAAGTTGTACCTCTCCTTTTCCATAACAGGCTAATATTTTAGAATTTCTAACCTATGGAGGAGTGCAGGAGGCTCGAATATGTCCTTGAAAGGATAGAGAGGGCTTGCTCTAAGGCAGGTAGGGATCCGAAGGAGGTCAGGCTGCTCGGGGCATCGAAGACTGTCCCTTCGGAAAGGATAAGGAGATTTTACGAGTGCGGTCTGAAAACCTTTGGTGAGAACAGGGTTCAGGAGTTCTTAAAAAAGTACGAGGAGCTCTCCGACCTTCCGATAGACTGGCACTTCATAGGGAGGCTTCAGACGAACAAGGTTAAGTACCTTATGGG
>WFPN01000179.1 GCA_015487535.1 Aquificaceae bacterium | reverse complement strand
GTTCACAGCCATCTTCACTTACCTCCTTTCTTCTTCTCCGGGACAGGTTCTATGTATCCCATACCCATGAGGTTCTTCACCCTCTCGTTGTCCTCGGGAAGCTCTATCTCCTTACCCGGAAAGAGTGTGTATTCTTTTTTACCTATTCTCACAACCGTGGGGTATGTGAGCTTCACCTTAAACTTCATTGCTATACCTCCTCAAATCTGATTTCTGTAACTAGAGGTTCGGGCTTTTCCGGAACCGCATACTGACCTTCCGCTGAGAATGTCACCTTGTAGGCGAACTCTCCGGACTCGTGGTAGAGGAGTGTGATGTCTTTGGGAGTCAGAAGGAATCCGTTCGCAGCTTTGTTCGTCAGGTTGTCCACCATAGCTTTTATCAGGTGGTAGGCTCCCTGACCTTCATCCCTCAGGTTTCTGAAGAAGAGGATCACCGAAACCTGAGCGTTCAGACCGAATCCGTAACCAGCTTTCTTTGTAAAGTCCACCTTCTCTATCACGACCCGTATTGCGGGGACATATTTGGGTCTTTCGAAAAGCTCTTCGGGCTTTCCGCTCCACGGATGAGCTTTGAGTCCTGCACTCTGAAGGAGCTGAACAACTCCTTGTTCGAGTTCCAAAAGCATCAAAACACCTCCCTGAAAGCTATGCGGAAGGCTTTTTTAAGGTAACCGCTCTCGACGAACTTCCGGAAGACGGGTGTCATGAAGGGTCTTGGAGGGATACCTCTGCTAGTGCCGTATTCGTGATAGGGTGCGTAGGGGACGGGAGTTCCCACTATGGCCTTTCTCGCCTCTACTATGTAGGTAAAGGACTGGGCGAGTGTGGTGGTCTTATGGAGCTTCTTCTCGGAGTAACCTTTTTTGATCTTCCACTTTAGATAGGCTTCCTTAAGAGGGGACCACTCAACACCGTGGGATCTCCCTTCGGTTTTGAAGATCTTAGAAAGGTCCGCGTGTATCTTTTCTGCGGAATAACGCAAAGCTCTGAAGGATGCCTCCTCAAGTTTGCTCGGAAGCTCTCTGAAGAACTTCTCTACTTCTCTGAAGCTATCCATTTCATCCCCACCTTATCCGGCACCGCACCGAGGAGCCTTTCCGCTTCTGCAACAAGGTTCTTTACATTGATCACCTCGTAATTGTCCCCTCTTCTCCAGTAGAGGTTAGTCTGTGAAGCTATCTCGGAGGAGGCAAGGAGAAGGAGGGCTTTCCTGACCTCAGGAGTGTCGGGGAGAGGGTCGGTGTCCGTGAGATTGAGGAGCTTCCTCGCTCTCCTCTCTGCAAGCGTTATAGCGTCCTGCACGATTGCATCCGGGAAGTCGGGGGCGTTGAGAAAATCTTTGACCTCCTGAACCGTTATCACTTAACCTCCTCCGCGTATCCCGCTTCTATGAGTATTCTCGCTACCTCGGGTTCAACGCTCTGGGTCCCCTTCTTGACCTTAATCTCCTTCCCGTTGATGAAGACCGATGTGTCTTCTTTCACGAGGACCTTGACCTTATCGCTCTTCTTTTCAGCCATCGCTCACACCTCCTTAGTTAGACTCAACCCTGACTATTGCAGGCTCGTAGAGCCTCTTAACCGCAAAGTAAGCCTTCCAGCCTATGGTTTTGACCCTCCCGAGCTTGTCCACGTTGGTCTGGACCATCTGCATGGTGGTGCCGTCAAGATCCACGACGCCGTAGGCGTTCTGTCCGAGAACTACCGTCAGGTACACGTCATCCGGAGTGGTGGAGTTTCCATTGGGGACTATCGGGAGCGTGGTGGAGACGTAAAACTTCACCCCTGCAAACTCCCCTATGAACCCTTTCTCGAGGGCTTCTCTCTTTGCGAGAGACATCTGTATAAGTTCCTGATCGGTGAAGAGGTCAAGGGTCTTGTCCGGATGTATGAGGCACACATAGTATCCGTCCGGGAAGGGGGGTATGTTGTTCCTTTGGAGTAGATTCACTGCCTTCCTTATCTCGGTCTTGGTTATAGGGGTGTTCACAAGATCTGCTCTCCGGGTTACTCCGCCTGCGTAGATGACGTTGGTCCCGGAGGTGAGTTCGTTCATGGCTATGGAATCGAGAGACTGCTGTGCGTTGTAAGAAAGTAGGTCTGTCGCCTGGTCAACAAGCGGGACGAAGGATGTGAGGTCTGTGAACTCGTCGAGGTCTATGTAGTTCCCGTACTCTTCAAGCGGGACGGTTACTTGCTGGGTTGCTATGGAAGCCCCGCTCGCAGGAGTGGGCTGGTCGGTTATCGGGGTAGTTACCTTCGGAAGTGGTTCGAACCTTGTGAAGACCGCCTGCCTCCCCGAGTTCCTGGGGAGGGAGAACTTCTGACCGAATCTGATGGCGACGAGGTTCTCCTTCACGTAAGCAAGGAGCTTCCTCTCGTAATACTGAGGGAAAAGCTCAGGGTTCGTCTGTCCCGTTACGGTAGCCATCTTAGTTCACCTCCTTGGCAAGTTTTTCTCTTAGCTTCAGGAGCTCCTCGTAAGACATGTTTTTGAGTTTCTCTGCTGTTATCTCCTCCTCCTCCTGGGAAGTTCCCTGCCTGCTGGAGGGCTTCAGTTCCTCTTTGGCTTTTTCTCTGTAGCTCTTTTCGAGTTCTTGAAGTGTCTCTATGTCCGCTCTACCGACGAGCTTCAGGACGGGGGAGCTCTCTCCCTCCACTACCTTGACGAGTTTCGTTACCTCCGTCTTGAGGTGCTCTTCATATTTTTTTCCTATGTCCGCGTAGTGCTTGAGTTCCTGGTTTTCCTTCTGGAGCGCTTCGATCTTGACCTGGAGGGTCTCTACGGCTTCAATGAGCTCCTCCTGGGTCATGGCCGAAAGAGCTTCCTTTGTAAGCTTCTCCATCACTTTTCACCTCCGCAGTGGTTTTCGTGCAAAGTTTTAGCTCTCGAATAGATGCGACTCTCGCCGTGCAAGCTTGCAAGGGACATAGCGGCTCTGAGCCTCTCGCAGGATATCTCCCCGTCCCACGTCCTGTAGGGGTATCTCCTTCTCACGGGGTCAAGGAAGTAGTCTTTAGGTGCCTTCTTTCTCAACTCCGGATCATCCCACCAGTTCTGGACCCCGAGTTTTTCGATCTCTGTTGCGGATGCTGCTATCCTCTTAGCGTTCTTGTCTGCACCTTCAAAGACGAGGGATATCTCCTTAAATTCGACGTCCCGGACTATAAAGTAACCGTCTTCTTTCTTGCTCTTTATGATCGCTCCAACCGAAACATCTCTGATCGGGGAGGGGGACAGTTTTATGAGGGATATAAGTCGCTCATGTCCCTCCTTCGGGATCCTTAGCCTTGCAACGATAGCTCTCTTTTCCTCGTCGTATCGGGCGTCCACAACCACACCTACGACTTTCTCGACTTTCCACTCGTGATCGAGGAGAACTGGTCTTCCTATCAGGTCCTTGGCTCTCTCCTTGAGGACTTCTGAGGGAAAGCAGACCTTACCGTAGCTCCTCTGGATACAGGTCTCTGAAAGCGCCACAACATCAAACTCTATGCAGCACTCACTTTCCTGTATGTCGGCAGGTTCGAACTTAGAAAGAAGTTCGAGCATGAATTGATATTGGGGTCTCTGAGGAGGGGCCTCAAGCAATATTTTCAGATATTTGCAATATTTTCAAAAGCCTTTCCTGTTGAGCGGTACTTCCGGAGGGAGGGTGTAATGGATTCTCTCAAACTCTTCCACAGCTTCTCTGGGGATTCGCAATGTGCCTTTTGTCCCCTCCCCATACACCTTGATAGCTCTCAAGTAACCCGCTTCCACCCAATTGTAAATAGTCCTTTCCGACACCCTGAAATACCGGGCGACTTCCTTTACTGTCAGGTATCTGCTCTCCATATCAGATTTAGTTTAGTGCCTCCTGGGCTTTCCTCAATATCTGCTCAGTTTTCTCTACGAGCTTCTCCTCAGCCTTCTCCATAGCTTCAAAGAGGCTCTCTCCTTCCGCTTCTACTTTCGCATATTCGTTCTCTGCAACTGCCTTCCAGCGCCCTCCGGAAGTCCCTGAGATGGCCCACCAGATTTTCAACTGGTCTTTTCTTATAACTACAACGGGCTCTGGATAAATGGTTTTACCGCATTCTGCACATGTATATTGGAAGGACAGGAGCACGACTACAGGTGCTTCGTTGTATCCGGGGTATATCTCATAGTTCCGCATAAGCTCGTCCCAACACTTCAAGCAGTATATATCATGGTCTGTAGCAAAAATGAACATGCCCCACTTTCTCTCTACGAGAGTTACCCCAACAGCGTATTCCTTCTCCACTTCTTTAGTGTTCCTCAGGTTAGTCATCTTACTTTTCATGACACACCTCCTTTTGCTACCCTCATATCCTTTCCTTCAACCTTCATCTCACACCCTCTGACCTTCTGAATGAGCCTTGAAAGGAGCCTCTCATCCTTGAGGTTCCTGGCAAGCTCCTTAAAGCTCACGTTGGAGGTAATCAGGACGGTTTTTGAAGGCTTGGTGTATGTATCAAGGAGGAAAACCACTATTTCCTGTAGCTGCCAGGATGGGATTTCGAGTAGAAGATCGTCAAGAATGAATATATCGACCTGTTCTTTTGCTTCCTTCCATGCTCCTGCCTTAAAGTCGTGGGAGGGGCAAAAGACAAAATGCCCGAGTCTGCCGTATTTGCGGATGTATCTGTATAGAAAGTAAACGCATGCGAAGGTCTTTCCTACTCCTGGAGGTCCGTATAAGTATGCCCACTTTCCGGAGAGGAGCTTGTCTTTTCTTTGGAAGAGGAACTCGATGGCTTGTGTTTTCTTCACGGGTTTGGAGAGGATCTCCTCTATGTAAAGTTCAGGAACCGCAGAGTCTATGAGCATTTTCCTGAGCTGGGCAGTGTCTCTGATTTCTTCGGGAAGGACCGGGTAGTCCGGTGGGCGTATCCATCTGTCCTTTCCTTCCTGGTCCACCACGTGCCACCAGGCTTCAGCCTTCGAGATAACCTTGTACTTCTTACCTCCTACTTCTACCTCACCAAGGAAGTTCATCACCTTCATCGAAAACCTCCTCTTCACGGAGCTGTTTGAGGTAATAGTCCACACCCCTCCTTGACTCAGGGGATATGTAAAAGCCCTTATCTTTCTGCTTTATCTGAGGAAGGGCAGAGCGGAAGTGCATTATCCCCTTATCGCCTGTTTTCCATGTCCTCTTGAAGTTCTCGTAATCCCTTTTGAGGGTCTCTATGTCCTCTCCGTTCTGCTCGTAGATGGCTATGAGTTCTTTGAGGTGTTTGCCGATGATCTTGTCAGCGTTCATGAACCTGAGCCTCTCGGGAGGCTTTCCTTCCCAGAGGTTCATATACCAGCCCATGAGGTGCTGGAGCTTCTTGCCGTCTCCCTTTTTCTTCTCCTCCTCTTCAAGCTTTAGCTTGAGCCGTCCCCTCAGACCTATGAGTTTGTCTATCGCCTTTCTGTAGTCTTCCCTGGTTCCCTTCAGGAGCAGGTCGAGGGCGGCTTCAACCTCCTTAACTATAGTCTTTGTCCTCATCTTTCCGCACCTCTCCTGAGCTGATAGAGCCTTCTCCTGATTGCTTCAGGGCTTCTCCTGAGCTTGAGGGATAGGTTCTGGGCTATAGTTTTGGAGTATCGGAGCCCGGGGAAAGCTTTAAGTATCTCTTCTTCTTCCTTTTTGGTCCAGGGAAGGTGCTTTCTGTTTCTCTCCC
>WFPN01000178.1 GCA_015487535.1 Aquificaceae bacterium | reverse complement strand
GGAAGGCGTTGAACCAGAGAAAACCAAGACCGGCCCCCACTATCGCAAAGCAGAATACGGTTATCTCACCCGCGTACGGAACGTAGGGTATCCCCAGGTAGCTTGATATCTTGGAGTGACCGACGGCATACGCTATCACCCCGAAGGCGGTTGCCGTAGTCATCGAAGGCCCGATGGCGAGACCGTCCAGGCCGTCGGTGAGGTTGACCGCGTTGGCGGCTCCAACTATAACGAAGGTAGCGAACGGAATGTAGAGCCATCCGAGGTCCAGGGTAAGCTCCTTGAAGAAGGGGAAGTAGAGTCTGGTCTCGAGACCCACCCAGTAAAAGATCATGTATGAGGTAATCAGGGCGAAGAGTATCTGGAGAAAGAGCTTTGACTTTATAGATAGCCCCTTCTTGTTCCTGAGCTTAAGCCAGTCGTCGAGAAGGCCCACGAGGGCGAAGGAGAGAGTGGCGAAGATGAGAACCCATGTGTACCTAACATCTATCCTCATAAGCAGTAGGGTGGATAGGAGTATCACGGTCACTATAACAACACCGCCCATCGTGGGCGTGTACTTCTTGTTCTCGTGATGCTCGGGTGTGTACTCTCTAACGTAGCCCCCCAGGAACCTCTGAAGCCTAGATACCCTCTCCATGAAGGTAGGCGAGAGGAGGAGGGTTATGAAGAAGGCTATAAGTACGGCGGTGAAGGACCTGAAGGTTATGTACTTGAATACATTAAATAGGAAAAAGTAGTCTTTTAGTATCAGGGCCAGGTGGTAAAACATACCTCAGCACCTGTTTCTGCTAAAGAGCCTGTCGAGGATTATGGCCGCCGCGTTCCTCACCGAGAGGTGGTTCCAATCCCCTGCCCCGTAAATGGGCTCGAGTATGTAGTCGAAGGTTCGCATCATGTCCGGAGGAATGCCGTAACCCGTCCCAAAGATTATCAGGTAATCCCTCTCTCTCCTCTCTATCTCCTCGCTGAGCTCCCTATACCCTATAGTGTTAGGGTACTTCCTCGCATCCGTTCCCACCAGCACAGGCCTTCTTCCCCTCTCCTTCTCCAGCTCCTCTATTACCTCGTCGAGGGTATATTTTAAACGGACGAGCTGAACTATCTCGAACCTGGTCGGGTTCGCCTTCCTTCCTTCTTTCGAAAGCCAGTAGTTTATCTGCCTCTCGATCACAAGCCTCTGGGCGTCTATCGGCTGAACTATGTAGAACCTGTTTATCTCGTAAGCTCTGGCTGGGCGCGCTATGTCGTGGAGGTCCATGGTGGTGAAGGAGGTGACTATTATCCTCCCTTCCCTGTCCATAGCCGGGTAGTGGAGCAGGGCTATGAAAACGTTGTCGTTCTTCATGGAGATGAAATGAGCCGGCCGGGGATCGAACCCGGGACCCACGGCTTAAAAGGCCGTTGCTCTACCGACTGAGCTACCGGCTCTTACTACAGCTCCTGGTGGAGCCGACGGGACTTGAACCCGTGACCTCCGACATGCCATATCGGCGCTCTCCCAACTGAGCTACGGCCCCTACCAGGAGGATAAATTTTACATCAACCTCTCCCTTCTTTCAAGCTGACGCCTCTTCTCCCTTAGCTTCGGGAGGAGCACCCTTATCCGGAAGAACTCCCTTCTCCTGAGCCTCTCCTGGGCGAGCCTTCTGATAGCCTCCTCTCTCATCCTCTCCATGAGGTTTCTGACCGACATCTTCCCACCTCTCGAGGTATTAATCTATGAGGGATAGATCCTCGGGGCAAGCTCAGGTTTCGCACTCGTCCGCTTCAGAGGCGAACTTGTAGTGACAGTGAGGACAGATCTTAGCCTTCCGGTACGCCTCTTCACAGCACATAGGACACCTCTTCTTACCCTTCAGAAGGAGAACCACATTCAGGTTAAAAACGTTCTTGACGACGAGTATCACAACAAACACACTAAGAACAACGAGCCAGGCCTTGAGGGCCACTACCGGATCCTGGTTCTTAAGCCAGAAGTAGGTTGCCCCAACCGACGATATCCAGAAGGAGAGCCTTCTCTCCACGAATATATTGGCTATCACAAAGAGCACAGCCACCCAGATAAAGAACTGGACTATGGGTTCGTTCAGTAGGGATAGCACGCTCTGGAGCGCTTCCATTCTAATATCTTACAATCACAAAGGCCCTTAAAAAGGTATGAAGGAACCTCCCGATCAGGTTACCCACCAGGAAGGTGAGGAGAGCCTCAGCACCCCACATCTTCGCAACGAGGATAGCTACAACTCCAAGCAGAGAGAACCTGAAAAGAAAGGAGTGAAAAGGCCTGGACCTTGGGAACTTGAGAGACTGCCTGTAGATGTGCTCGTTGTACAGGATACCCGAGATAAAACCTACGAGGAGTGAAAGGAGAAGATCCACCGTCTTATAATTTTAAACGGATGGCGAACGTCCTAACGGTCCTGAGGATACTTCTCGCGCTGCCCACCGCCCTGGCGATAGTGAGCGATCAGCTTCACATAGCTCTTGCCCTCGTTGGGCTGGGCGCCCTCACGGACCTCCTGGACGGTAGGTTGGCCCGTATGAACGGGGAAACCACGAACCTGGGGAAGCTTCTCGACCCGCTCGCCGATAAGATATTCATACTCTCGGCACTTATAGCCCTTATAGAGGTTGGGAGGGTTAGTTCCCTCCCGGTTATCCTGCTCCTCTTGAGAGAGCTAAGCATATCCTTCGTCAGGAGCGTGGCCGTAAACCAGGGGGTTGTCTTCGAGGCCTCCGTGCTAGGTAAGTTCAAAACCTCCCTCGAATTCTTGGCAGTCGCCCTGCTGCTGACCGAGTACCCCTTCGGGGTTCATATACTATGGGCCTCAATACTCGTGGCCTACGTCTCCGCATACGATTACCTCAGGGCTTATCTCAGGGAGCTTTCGGGCCTAAATTATCCCTAATGGAAAGCAGCTGCCCCAAATGTGGAGGAACTGGCTTTGTCCCAAAGGAGGGCGGCATAGTAGAGCTCTGCGCCTGCCGGTTTGAGCAGGAGAACGTAAACAAGGTCCTCGGAATACCCAAGAGGTTCTGGGAGGCTGAGCTCGATAACTATCAGTACGAGAACCCCTCGGAGACGGACGCCTACAAGGAAGCGATGGTATTCGCCTC
>WFPN01000177.1 GCA_015487535.1 Aquificaceae bacterium | reverse complement strand
CCTCTATCTCCGCCCTCCTCTCGTCAGCCTCCCCGAGCTCCTCCTGTATTGCCTTGAGCTGCTGCCTCAGGAAGTACTCCCTCTGCTCCTTTTCTATCTGCTCCCTTGCCTGGGCGCTTATCTGCTGTTTTACCTCCAGGAGGCCAACCTCGTTCAGGAGGAAGTGGTGTATCTTCCTGAGCCTCTCCCTCGGATCGAGGGTTTCTAAGACCTCCTGGGCCTCTTTTGACTTCATCTCGAGTATGGAGGCGACCAGATCGGCGAGCTTTCCGGGATCCTCTATGTCCCTTATTATCATCACGATGTCGGGGATTACCTGCTTGCCGAGGGATATGGCCTTGTCGAGGAGCTCCTTGACAGACTTCATCAGGGCCTTGTCCTCTATGGTGAGGTCCTTCTCCTCGATCTCCTTCTCCTCCACGGGCTCTACGAGGGCCGTGTAGTACCCCTCCTTGAACTCCATCTTCTTCATGATCCCCCTCTTTATCCCCTGAACGAGGACCTTTATCCTGTTCTCCTCTATCGGGACCACCCTTATCACGTGGGCTATTATCCCTACCTTGTAGAGATCGTCCTCGGTAGGTTCCTCTATGTCCTTCTCCTTTTGAAGGGTAAGGAACATGAGCTTGTCCCTCTTTGAGGCCTCCTCCACGGCCTTTATGGAGAAGTTCCTGCCCACGAAGAGGGGAAGGACCATCGTGGGGAAGATCACTATGTCCCTCAGGGGCATGAGGGGGTATTCCCTCGGCTCGGGTGGGATCTCCGGCACGTGCATAAGATCTGGTGTCACCCTGTACCTCCTGTGAGCTTAAGTATATTATATTTTTCTTATGCCCAAGATAATCGTTAACGGCGAAGAGAGAGAGATAGAGGACGAGATAACCGTTATGGAGCTCCTCGACCTGATGGATGTTAAGTTCAGGAAGGTAGGGCTGGCCGTAGCCATAAACGAGGAGGTAGTTCCTAAATCTGAATACGGGACCCGCAAGGTTAGGGAAGGGGACAGGGTGGAGATAGTCCAGCTCGTAGGTGGAGGTTGATGAAGGTAAGGCTACTTCCCCACTACACTATCGAGGACTGGGAGAGATGGGAGGGAAGATGGGAGCTGATAGAAGGTATTCCCTACGCTATGTCCCCGATGCCCACGCCAAAACACCAGAGGGTAAGCTTGCTCATAGGCTCTCTGCTAGAGGATGAGCTCGAGGGGTGTGAGAGGTGCATATCCCTCATATCTGTGGATTGGGTGATCTCTGAGGACACAGTTTTAGAACCCGACAACCTTATAGTGTGTTCGGAGGATCTCGAGAGAGACCTTTTTTCAAAGAAAAAGCTCGAGTTTCCTCCCCTCGTTGTATTCGAGATACTCTCTCCCCCCACCCGCGAGAAGGACAGGATAACCAAGTTTCAGATATACGAGGAGCAGGGCGTTAAATACTACGTTATGGTGGACCCTGAGAGCGAGGAGGTGGAGGTTTACCAGCTCAAGGATGGTAAGTATGAGCTTGCTAGCAAATTTCAGCGGGAAGGAGAGTTCACCTTTGACCTGGGAGTGTGCAGAGCTAAATTAAATTTCTCAAAGATCTGGAGGTGAAGGAATGACCGATTACGAGAAGCTGCTCGAAAACGACCCCTTCGAGATAGCTGGGAGGCGCTTCAGGTCCAGGCTCATAATAGGCTCGGGAAAGTTCAAGAGCTTTCAGGAGAACAAGGAGGTCCTAGAGGCCTCGGGAGCGGAGATAATAACGGTGGCGGTCAGGAGGGTTAACATAACCGACCCCACGAAGGAAAACCTGCTCGACTACATAGATCCGAACAAGTACCTTATCCTGCCCAACACCGCCGGCTGCTACACGGCTGAGGAGGCCATAAAAACCGCCATGCTCGCTAGGGAGGCCACGGGTATAAACTGGATAAAGCTCGAGGTCATAGGCGATCAGAAGACGCTCCTGCCAGATATGGAGCAGACCTACGAGGCGGCGAAGGTACTCGTTAAAGAGGGCTTTGTGGTCCTCCCCTACATCTTCGACGACCCCGTCTTCGCAAAGAAGTTCGAGGATATAGGATGCGCGGCCGTCATGCCACTGGCGGCCCCGATAGGCTCCGGCCTCGGGCTACAGAACCCCTACAACATAATGTTTATAAAGGAGGCCGTTTCCGTTCCCGTTATAGTGGATGCGGGGATAGGCAGCGCTGCGGACATACCCCCCGTTATGGAGCTGGGTGTGGACGCGATCCTGACCAACACAGCCCTGGCGGAGGCCAAGGACCCCATAAAGATGGCCGTGGCCATGAAGTACGCCACGATAGCGGGAAGGCTCTCCTACCTGGCTGGAAGGATGCCAAAGAGGACCTATGCGGTCCCATCATCCCCAACCAAGGGTGTGCCCTTCAAGGGGTAACTGACTTAGGCCAGGTGTAGATCCGTTCCCGGACAGATTCTGAGGCTGCGGAAATCGGGTCGATCTCATATTTTCGCTCTGGCGCTGTGGGTTAGAATACCCTCATGCTCGACGTAGTAGTTATAGGTTCTGGAATATCGGGACTATCTACAGCCTTCAGGCTCAAGAAGCTTGGCTTTGAACCTGTGGTCTTCGAGAAGGACGATCAGATAGGGGGAAACATAAAGACCCTTTCACAGGAGGGCTACACCTTCGAGCTCGGCCCGCAGACCGTTCTTGCGAACGATGAGGTCAAAGGCTTTTTCAGAGAGGTCGGCATAGAGCCTATCGTTGCGAGCCCCTCTTCGAAGAACAGGTACATATACAAGAGGGGGAAACTCGTACCGCTACCGCTCAATCCTTTATCCTTTATCTTCTCTCCCTTGCTCTCACTCCCTGCAAAACTCAAGGTTCTTAGAGAGCCGTGGGCACCCGGCTCTACGAAGGATGAGGAGAGCGTGGCGGATTTCGTGAGGAGGAGACTGGGCCAGGAGTTCTTGGATTACATTGTTGCGCCTTTTATTTCCGGAGTGTATGCGGGGGATCCAGAGAAGCTCTCGGTAAAGCACGCTACGCGGAAGATCTACGAGCTCGAGAAGGAGTTCGGGAGCCTTATAAAGGGGGCTCTTAAGAAGAGAAGCCTGGGACCAAAGGGGGAACTTATATCCTTCGAGGGAGGCCTCTTCAGGCTGATAGAGAATCTGTCTGAGAGTCTGGAGATAAGAACGGAGAACGTTGTTCTGAGGGTTAGGCGGAAGGACGACAGGTTCATCCTTGACACGAGGGAGGGAAAGGTGGAGACCAGAGCCCTCGTTATATCCTCTCCGGCTTACACATCCTCTTACCTTCTCAAGGACCTATCCTGGAGTGCTTCTCTTGAGTTCGACAAGATAGATTACGTTCCCCTCGTTGTCGTGAATGTCGGAGTAAAGAGCGGTTACGTTCCGGAAGGGTTCGGTATGCTCGTCCCCCGTAAGGAGGGAAAGAGGATCCTCGGCGTTATCTTCTCCTCAAAGCTCTTCCCCGGCAGGGCCCCGGAGGGCAAGGACCTTCTTACCGTTTACCTGGGGGGCGCTACCGACAGGGAAGTCATAGAGCTTTCCGACGAGCGGATACTGGAGATAGTGGAGAGGGAGCTGAAGGAGATCTTCGGCATACCGGGTTTTGATTTTGCCCATATCAAGAAGTGGAAGAGGGCCATCCCTCAATATACCATCGGTTACCAGAAGTACCTCGACCTTGCCAGGGAGATGGAGGAGATACACAAGGGGCTGTTTCTAACGGGAAACTACCTGAGCGGTATCTCAGTCGCCGACTGCATAAGGTACTCGGCGGTTAAGGCGAGGGATGTGGCGGAGTTCCTCGGATGAAGGACACGCTTGAAATTGCGAAGGAGTTCTACATAAACGAGCTCAACGATTATAGACTTTACAGGGAACTGGCCAAGAAGGCCAAAACCGAGAGCCTCAGGAGAACCCTGGAGCACATAGCTAACATGGAAAAGGGCCACTCCAGGTTCTGGAGGAGCTTTCTGGAAAGGAGGGGGGAGGAGCCACCTAGGGAGAGGAGAAGGCTCTTCCAGAGCTTTCTGATACTGCTGGGGAACTTCGTAAACCCTTTAATACTCGTTTCTCTGCTGGAGCTTGGTGAGTCGAACGCCTACGCCCAGTACTACAGGTTTCTGAAGAAAAAGGGTGGAGATCTATCTGGGGAGGAGCTGGAGAGACTCAAGGGTATAATCCTCGACGAACTATCCCACGAGAGTACATTCAGGGAGGAGATAGAGAGGCTCGGACTCTCCAACGTCAGGGACATGGTCCTGGGAATGAACGACGGGCTCGTGGAGTTGCTCGGTGTTGTGGCAGGCCTCTCCGCAGTTTACAGGGAAGATCCGGTAGTTGTGGGGGTGAGCGGTGTTGTTGTTGGAGTTGCCGGAGCCATATCGATGGGTGTAGGAGCTTTCGTCTCGGTTCGCTCACAGAGGCAGGTGAACGAGTCATTGCTAGAGAAGGAAAGGATAATAGCCGAGCTCACGGGGAAGGAAGTAAAAGAAGCTAGGCCCGATGGAGAGAACGAGCTCCGTTCGGCGCTCTTCACGGGCCTCTCGTACCTGGTAGGCGTTGTATTCCCGGTTACGCCCTTCTTCCTAGCCACAAACTCCATCGTAGCCCTTGGCTTTTCCCTCTTTTTAGCCCTCTTCGTTCTTGCCTTCGTGGGTGGTTTTGTCGCCCTCGTATCGGGTATATCGATCAGGAAGAAGGTTCTGGAGATGGTCCTGTCCGCATCCTTTGCGGCCGGGGCGAGCTACGCCGTCGGCAAGCTGGTAAAGCTTATATTTGGCCTCAACCTCGAAGTATAATGGACCTCATCTCCTGAAGAAGATCCATGTTTACCTCCTTACTCAATCCCTCCACCTCTGTTACAGGAACCACGCCGAGGATCGAGTTGGTTATGAAAATCGATCCCGCCTCTTCTAAGTCTTTCACCTTGAGCTTCTCTTCCTTTATATTCAGCTCCTTGCTCAGCATCTCGAGTGTGGTTCCCCACAGGAGACCTCCATCACGGTAGGGCGTGAACAATCCGTTGTCTTTCAGAAGTACGAGGTTGGCTGAGGAGCATTCGGTGATCTCTTCCTTCTCGTTTAGAACTATTCCGTCGTAGTAGCCCCTTTTTCTAGCTTCCCTTTTCACCAGGATGTTGAAGAGGAAGTTGGTGGTCTTGTGCCTGAAGGTAGGGTTTTGGGAGTGTCTCCTGTAGCTTGAGAGCGTCAGCTTAACCTCCTTCGGGGGGGAGGGGAGAGCCTTCACCACAACCCTCACCTCGTAATCCTCGGGCTCGTCTCCGAAGTACTCGCTCCCTTTTGATAGGAGGCAGAACTTCACGTATATATCCTTTTCACCGCCTGCGGCGGTCCTTATGTAGCTCAAGAACTCCTCGTAGCTAGGATACTTTAGCCCAAGTTCCTGGGCAGAGCTTTTGAGCCTCTCATAGTGTAGTTTGACCTTGGGAGTCTCACCTCTCCACCTTATGGTCTCGAATAGGCCCTCTCCGAAGTACAGGGTTCTGTTCATACCTTGGCCTGGAGCTTCCTGAAGGCCCTCCTTATCCCCCTCACCGCCTGCTTTATCCTGAGCTCGTTCTCCACAAGGGCGAACCTCACGAAACCCTCCCCGTACTCTCCGAAGCCTACACCGGGAGACACGGCCACCTTCGCCTCCCTGAGCAGGAACATCGAAAAGTCTAGGGAGTTCATCCCGACCCACTCGGGTATCTTGGCCCAGACGAACATCGAACCCTTGGGCTTTTCAACCTCCCAGCCTGCACTCCTCAAACCTTCAACCAGAACGTCCCTCCTCCTCTCGTACATACGGGCGTTCTGTTCCACTATCTCGTAGGGGCTGTCGAGGGCTATTATGGCGGCCACCTGTATGGGGGTGAAGACACCGTAATCTAGGTAGCTCTTCAGGTGGGCGAGGTTCTTTATTATCCTCTCGTTCCCCACAGCGAAGGCTATCCTCCACCCTGCCATGGAAAATCCCTTTGACATAGAGTAGAGCTCAACCGCTACGTCTTTCGCCCCCTCTATCTCGAGTATGGAGGGGGGCTTGTACCCGTCGAAGGATATGTCCGCGTAGGCGAAGTCGTGGATTATCCATATACCCTTCTCCCTTGCGAACTTCACCAGCTCTCTGAAGAAGTCTTTCTCGACGCATATTGTCGTCGGGTTGTGGGGGAAGCTTACCACTATGACCTTCGGCTGGGGCATAGACTCCTTTACGGTCTGGTAGAACCTCCTCAGAAAGCCCTCCTGAGGATCCTCGTCGTCGTCGAATATCAGGGGGATCGACCTCACCTCCCCTCCCGCTATTATGGGAGCGTAGTAGTGTATGGGGTAGGTTGGGTTCGGAACTATAACCGAGTCTCCCGGGGTTATCATAGCGAGCATCAGGTGGGAGTATCCCTCTTTGGCCCCTATCGTCATTATGGCTTCCCTTTCGGGGTCGAGCTTAACACCAAAGCGCCTCTCGTAAAAGTCGCATATAGCTTTCCTGAGCCTGGGAATGCCCTTCGAGGCGGAGTAGCCGTGGACGTTGGGGCGCCGGGCCACCTCGCAGAGCTTCTCTATTATGTGGGGTGCCGGAGGGGTGTTGGGGTTTCCCATCCCGAGGTCTATTATGTCCTCACCCTGCCTTCTCAGCTTGTGTTTCAGTTCGTTCACAACTGCGAAGACGTAAGGTGGTAGCCTCTTTATCCTTGGGAAGGCCCAGTCCATCTCCCTATCATTCATTCTCGTGCTCCTCTTCCAGCTCCTTGCACTCTATACACATGGTCGTTACCGGCCGCGCCTTGAGCCTCTCGAAGGGTATGTGTGCGCCGCAGTTTTCGCACACGCCGTACGTCCCCGATTCTATCTTCATAAGCGCGTAGTCTATCTTGTGTATCAGCTTCGCCTCCCTTCCCTTTATCCTGAAGGTCAGGTACCTCTCCTCTTCAAGGTCCGCCCTGTCTATCTCGTCGCCCCCTTCGAAGGTGACGTTGGAGGGATCCCTTATCTGCTCCTGCGCTGACTCTAGGAGTCTCTCCCTCATCTTGAGGAGGGCTTCCTTTATCTCCTTTACCTGCTCCTCCGTCAGATGTTTCAATCCCTTACCTCACAGCCTAATATAATTAAGTATAGTTTACTTTCCACCGGACAGCCACTCCGCTATAAGCTTTATCTCCATCTCCGATAGACCTCTTCCCCAGGGGCACCTCTTGGCGAGTTCAAGGACGCCATCGGGGTCGTTCTTGTACTTTTCCTTCAGGTAGCTAAGGGGTTTGCCGCTACCCGGGGCGTGGCATCTAAGACAGTGGTTGTCGAAGAGGAGCTTTCCCTCCGAAACGGCTAACGACATGTATGAGAAAGCCAGCAGGGCCACCAGGATCCTTCCCATGACACACCTCCGTATTAGAATTTATGCGGATGAAACTTGTGGTCTCAGGTGGAGGAACCGGAGGACACTTCTTCCCCGCTTTAGAGATCCTCAAAGAAGCGAAGGAGAGGAAGCTGGAGACTCTCTACGTTGGCACTGAGAGGGGTATAGAGAGGAGATTTGAACATGAGATCCCAGGCGAGAAGCTCTTCCTGAAGACATACCCCCTGAGAGGGGTTCCCCTTAAAGACAGGCTCAGGGCCCTCTGGAGCTTCTGGAAGGGTATTTCCGTACTCAGATCTGAGGTGACGGGAGATTTCAGGTCTCTCGTCTTCGGGGGGTACTCGAGCGTACCTGTGGGGATACACGCTGTGCTTGGCCGCAGGGCTCTCTTCCTCCACGAGCAGAACTCGGTCCCGAGCATGACCAACAGGAGTCTGTACCCCTTTGCGAGAAAAGTATTCATAACCTTCGAGCATACGAGAAGGTTCTTTAAGGGGAAGCACGTGATAAAGGCCGGTCTTCCTATCAGGAGAGAGCTGCTTCAGGTCAAGCTCGATAAGGTAAACGCTAAGGAAACCCTCGGCTTAGATCCCCGATCTCCCCTCATCCTGTTCATGGGTGGCAGTCAGGGTGCGAGGTTTTTAAACACACTCGCTATCGACTTTGCCAGAAGAACCGGCACCCAGGTCCTGCTCCTGTCGGGAAGTCAAGACTACGATAGGGTGGCTAAACTTTCCAAGGGGGTTGAGAACGTTAAGGTCTTTCCCTTCAGGACGGACATGGGG
>WFPN01000176.1 GCA_015487535.1 Aquificaceae bacterium | reverse complement strand
GTTCCTAACTTCAGAGGTTTTGAGAAGATCCTGATCGGCAGACCTTATCTAGATGCGCTCGTCATAACACCAAGAGTCTGCGGCATATGTGGCCACTCCCACCTTATGGCAACCGTGAGGGCACTGGAGAGTGCGTACGCCAGCTCAGGCATAGAAGTTCGTGTGAGCGACAAGGCCTCCAGATTGAGGAGGATAACCCAGCTCTCGGAGATAGTTCAGAACCACATAAGGTGGTTTTACCTTTACTTCATGCCCGATTTCGTGAGAGCAAATCCAACGCTGGAAGACAGGTTCAGCCCACTCAAGGGCAGCGCCTGGAGGGAGGCTCTGGAGGCGAGCAACAGAGCTGTGAAGGTGATAGCCCTCTTCGGAGGGCAGTGGCCCCATACCTCCTACGCCCTTCCCGGAGGGGTTATGTCTGATCCAACGGGCGTTGAGGTAGGGCAGGCCCTTATCCTGATCGATAGCCTAATCAGGTTCTTCGAGGAAAGGGTCGTTGGTATGCCGGTGGACGACTACCTCTCTCTATCCTACAGGGATTTTTTAGGAGGCCTAAAGGGAGACTTAGGGATCTTTGTGTCCGAGTGTATGGAAAAGGGACTCGACAGGGAGGGCAGGAGCTACGGCAGGTTTATCGTGGGCGGCGAGATAGAGGGCTACGTAAAACCAGGAGCTCTCAACAGGAGGGAGTGCAGGTTCGACCTCAGGAAGGTTAAGGAATCAGAGGAGTTCACCTTCACCTGCGGGAACGGGAAAGCCTACACCTGGGCAAAGGCGGCCAGGTACAGGGGTCTTCCCTTCGAGACGGGGCCTCTCGCCAGGCAGATGCTGTCCAGGGAT
This sequence comes from Aquificaceae bacterium, assembly GCA_015487535.1. Taxonomy (GTDB): domain Bacteria; phylum Aquificota; class Aquificia; order Aquificales; family Aquificaceae; genus Hydrogenivirga. The sequence goes on along the minus strand of WFPN01000176.1, from coordinate 7,816 downwards.
CCCCTTGTAAAGGAGCTCTACAGGAGGTTTGGAGATTCTGTTATGGTAAGGGTGTTTGCCCGTATGCGGGAGCTTGTAAGGCTACTCCTTCTGATAAAGGAAGACCTGAAGGCTATAAACCTGAAGGAGCCCTCTTGGGAGAGGCCTCCTGTAGATACTAAGACCTTCAGCGGTCGGGGTGTTGGCGTGGTAGAGGCGTCGAGAGGAACCCTGATCCACGAGGTTGTTGTTGAAGAGGGGAGAATTAAGAGCTACAACATAATAACCCCAACCGTCTGGAACCTAGGCCCGAGGGACGGGAAGAATTTAGGTGTAGTTGAGAAGGCCCTTTTGGGCTTGGACTCACCTCTCAAGGCCCAGATAGTCCTCAGGAGCTTCGACGTCTGTTCTGTGTGCACAAGCCATTAGGCCTTCGCCATCCTCTTCCTCTTGCTCAGGACGAACTCCCTAACACCGCTCAGATCCCTGGTGTTCAGGATGACGTCCGGTGTGGCCCATCCCCTTCTGGCGATCCCGACCCCGACCTTCATGTAGGGCAGATGCGCCACCGAGTGAGCGTCGGTAACTATGGCCATCACAACGCCGCTCTCCACACACTTCCTTATGTTCTCGGGCGATAGATCTACTCTGAAAGTGTTTATCTCCAAGGCTGTGCCAGTTTCCTTCGCCATCTCTATAACTTTCTCCATATCGAGCGGGTACCCCTCCCTCTGACCGTAAGCCCTTCCCGTAGGGTGACCCACGAGGTTCACGTAGGGGTTTTCCATAGCCTTGAGGATCCTGTAGGTATTGTCCTGGTTGAACCTCGAATGGATCGAGGCCACAACGAAGTCGAACTCCTCCAGGACCTCGTCCGGAAGGTCGAGGCTCCCGTCGGGCAGGATGTCCACCTCAGCGCCTCTTAGAATGTAAAAGCCCTTAGGATTGTAAGCTCTATTGAGCTTGTCTATTATCTTCCACTGCTCCCTGTACCTCTCGGGTGTCAGGCCGTTCGCCACCCTCGCACTCTGGGAGTGGTCTCCCACCACTATGTACTGGTAACCCAGCCTGTAGGCCTGCTCCACCACCTCCTCGATAGGGTTTATCCCGTCGCTCCAGTTCGTGTGAACGTGGAAGTCTCCCTTTATATCCTTCAGCTCCACGAGCTCGGGCACACTGTTCTCGAGGGCGAGCTCTATCTCACCCCAGTTCTCTCTTATCTCCGGGGGTATCCACTGCATTCCTACGAGCCTATAGACCTCCTCCTCCGTCTCTCCGCCCAGCCTCTCGTCGGTGTCTGCCCTGAACACGCCGTACTCGTTCACCTTGAGTCCCTTCTCCTTGGCTATGTCCCTGATCCTTATGTTGTGCTCCTTGGATCCTGTAAAGTACTGGAGGGCTGCACCCCAGCTCTTGGGTTCTACCGTCCTCAGATCCACCTGCCTTCCGCTCCTGAGGACCACGCTCGACTTTGTCTCCCCCTTTGCTAGGATCTTGCTCACCTCCGGGTACTTTACGAAGTGCTCGTGTATCCTCCTCCAGTCCTTCTTCTCGGCGGCCACGAGTATGTCTATGTCCCCTATCGTCTCCTTCATCCTCCTGAGGCTCCCCGCGATGGAGATCTCCTTTACGCTCTTCTCTCCCCTCATGTACTCGACAACGTCCTCGGCCATCGGGTAGGCCTCTATAAGGGGTATCCTCTCCTGAACGCTCCTCCACAGCTCTATCCCCTTCAGGATGTTCTCCACCTTCTTGGGGCCGAAGCCCGGGAGTTTGGCTAAGGAGCCGTCCTTGAGTGCCTTTATAAAGTCCTCTTTAGTTCTAACACCGAGCTTGTCGTAGGCTACCCTGAGAGTTTTGGGCCCCACACCGGGGACGTCCATGAGGTCGAGAAGGTCCTCGGGGACCCTCTTCCTGAGATCTTCGTACTTCTTTACAGTCCCCGTCCTTAGGAACTCCTCTATCTTCAGCATGGTGGAAGAGCCTATGCCCGGGAGTCTCGAGAGCTTGCCCGTCCTGTAAAGCTCCTCCACGTCCTCGGGGAGTTCGGATATAAGGTTCGCAGCCCTCCTGTAGGTTCCTATCCGGTAGGGGTTATCTCCTAGGAACTCGAGTATGTCAGCTATCTTTTCGAATATCCTCGCCAGTTCTTTGTTCTTCTTGTGCATGAGATTAATTTAGCATCGAGATAAGGGTTTTGAAATCCTTTGGGTTATCATTATATCCTTAAGGTCTAATACGCGGAGGTAGCGGTATGGAAGCTGACCTCGTGATAATAGGAGCTGGAAGCGGAGGATACGAGGCTGGTATATACGCCTACAGGAGAAAGATGAGGACGGTCCTAGTGGAACTCTCCCCCGAGAGCGTGGGCGGGAACTGTCTTAACAAGGGTTGTATCCCTTCCAAGTACATGAGACACGGAGCGCATATACTTGACAAGCTGGAGATAGGTGAACGTTGGGGAATAAAACCTAAGGGGATAGATCTAGACTACGGAAGTCTGAGGAGGGGTAGGGACGAGGTTGTGGTTACTATAAGGGAGAACTTTAAAAAGTTCGCCCAGCAGATAAACCTTCCCATAATCTACGGAAGGGGCGTTATAAAGGATCCCAACACTGTATTCGTGGAAGGGGCGGAGGTAACGATAAAGACCAAGTTCATCCTACTCGCTACCGGCTCCAGACCCGTGGCCGTAGGGGATCTCGTCCCAGACGGGAGATACGTGGTGGACACCGATCAGATATGGGATATAGACTTCATACCGAAGAAGATCCTGATAGTGGGCGGAGGTGCGGTAGGAGTTGAATTCGCCTACATCTTTAAGAAGTATGGGTCGGAGGTAGTCCTCGTTGAGCTCAAGCGTAGGGTCCTCCCCTCCGACGACATACCCGAGGACTCAGCGAGGTACCTGGGTAGGAAGTTAAAACAGCTCGGGGTGGATATAAGGACCAAGACAACTGTGGAGAGCTGGGAGAAGACCTCGGAAGGCATCAAGGCCAAGCTCTCGGACGGGACGGAAGTAGAGGCGGACTTCATACTCCTTGCGGTGGGAAGAAAGCCCAACACGAAGGGGATAGGCCTCGAGGAGATAGGGGTCGAGCTGGACGAGAGGGGGTTTGTAAAGGTAAACGAGCTTTCCCAGACGAGCGTTCCCAACATCTACGCTTGCGGGGACATAACCTCTCCCCTTATGCTCGCCCACAAGGCGATGTACGAGGGCAAGATAGCGGTGAACCACATGCTCGGCGGAACGGACTGGAAGAGGGACGACAGGATCGTTCCCAAGATCATATACTCCGCCTTCGAGGTGGCGAGCGTGGGCCTTACCGAGGAGCAGGCTGAGGACGAGGATTACGAGGTCCTGGTAGGGGTTACCTCCTTCGTTACGAACCCTAAGGCCATGGACGATGGAGAGAACGAGGGCTTCGTTAGGATAGTGGCCGACGAGGAGACGGGAAAGATACTGGGATGCCACATAGTGGGCCCGAACGCTGGAGAGCTAATCCATCAGGTAGTCCACATGATGAGGGACCACAAGGACGTGGAGTTCGCCTCCAAGACGATGTACTCCCATCCCTCGCTGTCGGAGGCGATAGGACAGTCAGCTTCGGAGATATACTACGGACCGATAACCTGGGTCAAGAGGTAAGGTTCTTTACAAGCTCCACCACGGAGCTGACTATAACACTGTTGGGCACAACGGTCTCAGCCCCAAGCTCCTTGGCCTTGGTCTGGAGCTGGATGTTCTTGTGTCCGCAGTAGGCAACGACCTTTATATCCGGTCTTTCTTTCTTTAAGTTCTCCAGAAGCTCGATCCCTCCAAAGCCTTCGAGGTTTATAACGGCAGCCTCTATATCCGGGTTGGCCTCCAGGATCTCCTTCGCCTTGTTCCATCTGCTGGCGCTGAAGACCTCCCATCCCTGGGATTTCAGGAGGGAGCTTACCTTTGAAGAGGTTATCAGGTTTGAGTCCGAGAGAAGCACTTTCATGACCAGCTCAGAACCTTGCCTCGCAGGTGTGGTCGTACTCTATCAGTTCTTTTATCTTAGGCTCCTCACCGCAGAGAGGACACTTGGGATCTTTTCTGAGCTTCACCTTCCTGAAGTCCATCGAGAGGGCGTCCATCACGAGGAGTTTACCGATGAGCGGTTCTCCTATACCGAGAAGCACCTTTATCGCCTCGGTGGCCTGTATGCACCCCATTATCCCGCCGATCGAGCCGAGGATCCCCGCCTCTTGACAGGAGGGTACCATTCCCGGTGGTGGAGGTTCAGGGAAGAGACATCTGTAGCAGGGGGAGTTCTCCTTGTCCCTGAAGTCGAAGACTGTGCACTGGCCCTCGAACCTCAGCATTGCCGCGGAAACCAGGGGCTTACCTGCAAAGTAGCAGGCGTCGTTTATTAGGAACCTGGTGGGGAAGTTGTCGGTCCCGTCGAGCACTATGTCGTAGTCCTTTATCAGGTCCATTATGTTCTCTTTGTTGACCATCTGGTTGTAGGTGATCACCTTCACATCCGGGTTCAGAGCCTCGAGGGTCTTCTTGGCGGACTCCACCTTGGGAACGCCTACCCTCTCGGTGGTGTGGAGAATCTGCCTCTGGAGGTTCGAAAAGTCCACAACGTCGTAGTCCACTATCCCTATAGTCCCGACTCCAGCGGCCGCAAGGTAAAATAGTGCCGGCGATCCCAGGCCTCCAGCACCTATCACGAGGACCTTGGACTTTAAAAGCTTCTCCTGTCCTTTGCCGCCTACCTCGGGCAGGATTATGTGCCTAGCGTACCTCTTGATCTGCTCTTCGGTAAACTGGAACATGCTTAATATGATACAGAGTTTCGCAGGTTTTACAACCTTCCGGGTCATATAATTGAGGTATGAAGGTAAGGATAGGAACCAGGAAAAGTAAGCTCGCCCTCTGGCAGGCGAACTTCGTTAAGAACTTCCTCGAAAAGAAATGGGGTGTCGAGGTAGAACTGGTGAAGATCACCACTACAGGGGACAAGATCCTCGACTCGCCACTCGCAAAGATAGGGGGTAAAGGGCTCTTTGTGAAGGAGATAGAGCAGGCCCTCTTGGAGGGGAGGATAGATCTGGCGGTTCACTCCCTAAAGGACGTTCCCATGATAATACCTGAGGGTCTAACCCTGGGAGCTATAACCGAGAGGGAAGATCCCTTCGACGTTCTGATCTCGAAGGAAGGAAAGAAGCTAAGGGAACTTCCTCCCAGTTCTAAGGTAGGAACATCATCACTCAGGAGGCAGGTCCAGATAAAGAGGTTAAGAAACGATCTCAGAGTAGAGGTCCTTAGGGGAAACGTGGACACGAGGATGAGGAAGCTCAGAGAAGGCCTTTACGATGCGATCATCCTCGCCTACGCAGGGGTGAAGAGGATGGGTTATGAAAGGGAGGTTAGCGAGGTTCTCGACTACTTCATCCCCGCGGTGGGCCAGGGAAGCCTTGCGATAGAGATAAGGGAGGACGATAAGAAGATAAGAGAGCTTATAGGGCCTCTCGACCACTTCGAGAGCAGGGTCAGGGCCGAGTGTGAGAGGGCCTTTCTGAGGAGGCTAGAGGGGGGCTGTCAGGTCCCCATAGGAGCTTACGCTGAAGTCAGAGACGGTAAGGTCTTGATAAAAGGGTTTATTTCGGACCTCGAGGGGACTAAATTTATCGAAGGCAAGGAGGAGGGAAGCATTGAAGAGGCGGAGGTTGTGGGAGAGAGGCTCGCCGAGAACCTCCTTGCGAGGGGAGGGAAGGAGATCCTCGAGGAGATATACGGAGGTAGATCATGAAGCCTATAGGTATAGTCCTGGGAACAAAGCCCTCTAACCCCCTCGAGTTCTGGGTGGGGGTAGAGAGCGGGAACTACCTCCAGCTGGACGACGTAGTCGTTGTCAGATCCAAGGTGGACGGGACCTCGAAAGAGGTGAGGTTCTACGGCCTCGTCCACGAGGTTCAGAAGTATCTGGAAGGCATCGAGCTCGCCTACGAGGCCCAGCTCGTTACCGATGGTATCGTTCCTGCCAACATAGCCTACATGGCCAAGGTGATGGTAACGAGGATAGAGCCCGAGATCTACATACCTCCTACTCCGGGAGATCCAGCCTACAGGGCACAGGGCAAGGATCTCGAGAAGGCCCTCTACTACGACGGTATGAGGACAAAGATACCTGCGGGGCTCTCTAGGAGCGGGGACGTGGTGTATCTCAACTACGACTTCCTGAACGGAAGGGAGGGTGCGCACGTTTCGATCTCGGGCATGTCCGGGGTCGCTACCAAGACCTCCTACGCCCTCTTTTTGCTTTACTCGATCTTCCAGAAGGCGGACGACAGGAACAGGATCCACGGCCTTATATTCAACGTTAAGGGAAAGGACCTCCTCTGGATAGACAAGAAGAACAAGAGGTTCAACCAGAAGTTTGAGGAAGACTTTAAGAAGATGGGCCTAGATCCAGAGCCTTTCAAGAACGTTGGCTTCTTCGCCCCTCCCGAAATGCCCGGAAGCCCGATCCCGGCCACCAAGGACAGGCTCGACAGGATAAACCCATACTGCTGGAGCATGAAAGAGTTTGCCCAGGAGGGGCTTCTCAGGTTCCTCTTCACCGAAGGGGACGAGGGAACCTCTTCCCTACACTACGTGATAGACAGGGTTACCGATAAGCTCCAGCAGCTCGCGAAAGAAAGCCCGCCGGACGTCCTTACCGATGAGAACGGTAGGGAGATAGAGAGCCTCGATGACCTTCTCAGGATACTCTACGAGGTCATAGAGGATAAGGAGAGCAAGACGGACCCGGACAGATACAGGGAGTGGTTCGGTACCGCGGCAACATCAACGGCTTACGCCTTCCTTAGAAGGTTCCACCACGCCGCCTCCCACTGCAGGCAACTCATATACGGTTCTCAGTCCAGAAGCATAGACTGGAAGGCTAACCAGCTTACCGTAATAGACATCTCGGACCTGCACGGGATAGCCAAGATGTTCGTGGTGGGATCGATCCTGAAGAGGATCTTCAAGGAGAAGGAGGAGAGCGGAAACCCCTACCCTAAAATCTTCGTGGTTCTAGACGAACTAAATAAGTACGCCCCAAAGGACAGGTGGAGCCCTATCAAGGACATACTGCTCGACATAGCGGAGAGGGGTAGGAGCTTGGGAGTGATACTGATAGGGGCCCAGCAGACGGCGAGCGAGGTGGAGAAGAGGATAGTGGCGAACGCGGCTATCAAGGTTACGGGGAGGCTCGACAGCTCTGAGGTCCTGAGCAAGGAGTACGAGTTCCTCACAGGTAACTTCAGGCAGAGGGCGATAATGCTCAAGAAGGGGAGCATGATCCTCTACCAGCCCGACATCCCGAACCCACTGATGATCACCTTCCCCCTAGCTCCCTGGGCCACCAAGAAGGAAGAGGCAGAGGAGGAGGTCCGTGTCCCCGAAGAGTTTGATCAGTTTTAGTCTTCTACTCCTGATTGTCCTGCCCGTCTTTGCCAGGATAGAGGGGAGCAAGTACGGTGTTTACGAGGGCAAGATAAGGATAGTCTTTAACCTCACAAAAAGTAGGGATTTCAAGATATTCACCCTCGAGAACCCCAGAAGGATAGTGATAGACGTTTACGGGGAGAGGAGCGTCTCCAAGCTCAGCCTCCCAGTTGATATGAGGTATAGAGTGGGAAGACACCCCTGGGGGGTGAGGATAGTCCTATACTATCCCAGGGACTTCTCCCTAAAGTACTTCAAGCTCAGGAACCCGGACAGGATAGTCCTGGACATATTCAGGGAGGAGAGCGAGCTCTATACGGAGCTTATAAAGATAATCGGGGATGAACCTCCGAAAGAGAAAGGGCC
>WFPN01000175.1 GCA_015487535.1 Aquificaceae bacterium | reverse complement strand
TCAAACTCCAAGTTCTTTAATTTAAATAGTTTAAAATAAAACCGCAAGGTAGCGTGGTGAAGACCGAAGAACGAACCCGCCTTATAGAGCTTCTAAGGAAGCTGATCTACGAACTTACGGGAAACTATTACCCGGATGAGAGGATGAAGATCCTGGAGTACAAACTCGAGAGGCTACTCAAGGAGACTGGGATCAGTGTGAGCTCTCCCGAGGAGGTGGTTTCCTACTTCATGCGAACTCCCGAGAGGAGAAGACAGCTCATAAACCTTATGACCGTTCCTGAGACCAGGTTCTTCAGAGAGAGGGAGCAGTTGGAAGTCCTCTTTGACGTAGTTCTGAAAGGTAAGAGCTTTCTGGATATGGGGAGCGTTGGATGTTCGACCGGACAGGAGCCTTACACATTAGCGATGATGATGGCGAGCAGGGGTATTCCGGGAAGGATAGTAGGGATGGATATAAACGAGGAGGTTCTCAAAAAGGCGAGGAAAGGCATATACAGCTTATCTGAGCTAAAGGATATACCCGAGGAGTACAGGAAGTTCGTCCATGTTGAGGGCAGCTTCTTCGAGATAAAACGGGATATAAGGAGGATGGTTGAGTTCAGGGAGGTGAACCTGATAGAACCGGAGAGTTTTGAGCCTTTGAAGGAGAAGTTCGACGTGGTTCTATGTAGGAACGTTCTGATCTACTTCGATAACAGGTCCAAGGAGATCGCTCTTTCCAACCTGAGAAATTCCCTGCGCAGGGGTGGGATCCTCGTCCTCTCCTCCACCGAGATACTCGGTAAGGAGTTCTACCATCTCTTCGAACCCTTCAAAGAGGGTAGGTTCTTCTTCTACAGGAGGAGAGAGGCATGATAAAGGTTCTTGTTGTCGATGATTCGCCCTTTATAAGGCTTGCTCTGAAGAAGCTCCTTTCCTCCGAACAGGATATAGAGGTCGTCGGGGAAGCTTCCAACGGTAAAGAGGCTATCGAGCTTGTAAGAACATTGAAGCCCGACGTTATAACCCTCGACATAAACATGCCAATCATGGATGGCCTAACAGCCCTTGGGGAGATAAAGAAAGTATGCCCAGGTTGCAAGGTTATCATGATAAGCGCCCTGACGAAGGAGGGAGCGGAGGAAACTATGGAGGCCCTTAGAAGAGGGGCCTTCGACTTCATAACCAAGCCAACGGACTATCAGGAGCTGTTTAACTTTAAGGATGAGATAATCGAGAAGATAAAAGCTGCCTACAAGACCAAGCTGAGATCCTTCGAGGCAGTCCCCACGAAACCGACCCGTCCGGAGACTAGGGCAGAGTTCACCCTTCCTCCCGCCATAGCCATAGGCATATCCACAGGGGGCCCGCAGACCCTGAGCGTCGTGCTTCCAAGGATACCTGAGACCTTTCCCTCCCCTATACTGATCGCAATACACATGCCCGATACCTTCACCGAAACCTTCGCCAGGCATCTGGACTCCATATGTCAGCTTAAGGTGAAGGAGGCCGAGGAGGGCGAGGTGATAAGGGGAGGCCACGTTTATATATCTAGGGGAAGGATACACATGGTTATAAAGGGAACGCCTGCGCGTGCTGTTGTGAACTACGTGAAGGACGACAGCTACATATACAAACCCTCCGCCGACCTGCTGCTCTCCTCAACCGCACAGGTTTACAGGAGGAACACCGTGGGCGTGGTCATGACAGGTATGGGTAACGACGGATCCAAAGGTATAGTTGAGGTCAAGAGGGCGGGAGGTATAACTGTGGCGGAGGATCCCAAGAGCGCTATACTCTGGGCTATGCCCGAAAACGCTATAAAGACGGGTTGTGTTGATTACGTTGTCAGAAAGGAAGAGCTTCCCGACCTGCTGGTGAGGCTTGTGGAAAAAGTCAGGTCTTACAGGTAACCGGCCTCTACACCTATGCAGGCTTCGTAAACGAAGCTGATCTTGTCCTTGTACTTCTCTATCACCTCGTAGTTTTCAGCTCCTGGCTGAAGCCAGACTACCTTTGCCCCTATCTCTATTGCCTCCTGGACTATAGGTTCAACGTGGGCCGGATTCCTGTAAACGTTTACTATATCCACAGGCTCGGGGATGTCCTTCAGAGATAGGAGGACCTCTATACCGAATATCTTCTCGCCAGCGTACTTTGGATTGACCAGATAGATCTTGTGCTTGCCCTTCTTTACCACCTTCTCTGTGGTGTAGTAGGACGGCCTTTCCGGATTAGGTGATATACCTACCACCGCAACGACCTTGGCGTTCTTGAGGGCTTCGAGGGCATCGTCCTTGTGCTGAACCTCCATGCTAACCTCCTGGTGTAAGAGTGTACTAAGATTTTAACAGGATCTGGTGCAGTCTCGGTATAAGGATCCTCAGGTTCCTCAAGCCTTCATTTGGGTCTCTTCTGATTATCTGGTAGTTGTCTGCCAGCAGGTAGTAAAGGTTCATCACCTCGGGATTCGTATGCTGGGTGGATATGAGGCGCTCGACGAGCTTTCTCAGCTTGTAATTGACCTCGAGGAGTTCGCTTTCTTCTATGGTCTCCGCACAGAGCAAGTTCTCCACCAGTGAGAGGAACTCATCTTCCATAGATTTACCCTCTCTCCCTCAACCTCTCCTCCAAGATCCTCAGCTTCTCTTCGCATTTACCGAGCCTGTAGCTCAGCTCCATAACCATATCGGCTATGTTCTTAACGTTCGTCAAAAAGTCTTCAACGTTGTTTATGACCTCCCTCTCGTTCTTCTTTGTGCTGTAAAGGATCTCTATAGCCTCCTTTATTATCTGGGTTTCCTTCTTCCCCAGACCCTTCTTAAGCTCCTCGAGCATACGTATCGTTCTGTCGTCAAAAGCGTAGGTCTTCTTTTTCAACTTACCTCCCCCGAAAATCATACATATATCTTCAAGGCGTTGCAATACATAAATTTTACTGAAATTTACCTGTTTTTTATGTAAGTGGTGGGCGGTGGCGGACTCGAACCGCCGACCTCCATCGTGTGAGGATGGCGCTCTCCCATCTGAGCTAACCGCCCTCGTCTATTTAATTATAGTCCCTTCCTTAAGCTCCTTTACCTTTGCTGTGAGCTCCTCGAACTTCCTCTCGGCCGTGAGCTTCACGAGGAGGCTTCCCACCACGACCCCGTTTGCGAACTCGGATATGCTTCTGGCGTGTTCCTTCTTGGAGACCCCGAAACCTACAACAACGGGTTTTTCACACACACTTCTGTAAAGTTCGACTTTCCTCTTTATATTCTCCAACGGGAGCTCCCCTCTTGCTCCTGTTGTGCCGGTTACAGAGACGAAGTAAACCATCTCGTCCGACTTCTTGCATATGAGCTCAAGCCTTTCTTTTGTACTTGTTGGGGAAGCGAGAAGAACCAGGGATAGATCGTAGGGCTTCATAGCTTCCTTGAGCGGCTCGCACTCTTCGGGGGGAAGGTCTGGTACTATAAAGCCGTCTATTCCGCTCTCCTTAGTGAGCTTGCAGAACCTTTCATGGCCTATTCTGAATATGGGGTTGTAGTAGGTCATAAGTAGGAAAGGTATATCCCTGAATTTCTCTCTGAGATCCCTTGCGAGCTGGAAGACGTGTTCTGACCTTATCCCGTTTTTGAGGGCTACCTCGTGGGCGAGCTGTATGGTGGGCCCGTCGGCCACAGGATCGGAGAAGGGAAAACCTATCTCCAGTATGTCAGTTCCGTTTTCGAGGACAGTGTGGAACGCTTTTAGGGAAGTTTCGTAGTCCGGGTAGCCGACCATAAGGTATGAGACGAGGGCCCTCTCTCCTTTAGCTTTCAGGTTTTCAAACCTTTCCCTGATCTTTCCCATTCGTGTATCTCACCTCTATCTTCGTGGATTTCTCAAGCATAGCGTAAACACTGCAGTACTTTTCAACCGAGAGCCTCACGGCTCTTTCTAAGGCTTTTATATCCACATCTTCGTTAACTAAGAATTCCATCTCTATCCTCTCGTATATTCTCGGGTGCTTGTCCCTCCTTACTCCCCTGACTTTTATATCGATGTTCTTGACGGGCTGCCTTTTTTTCTTGAGTATGGTGTAAACGTCCACTCCCGAACACCCCCCTAAAGCTGCGAGTAGCAGTTCCATAGGTTTTAAGCCTTTCTCCCCTATCTCTACCCTGCCGGAGGGCATGTCTGCGGTGTAGGTTCCCTCCTCGGAGAGTCGTAAGAGAACTTCCTTCTCTTCCATCGGAGGGAAGAATTATAAGGGAAAAGAAAAAAAAGAGGAAGGGGGCGGTCCAGAGGGGCTGGACTCGTAGCTACCCAGAAGCAGCCATACTGGACTTAGAAGACAAACCTGAACTGTATAGTAAATGCGTCGTTGTCTATCTCGTTCCTCTCCTCGTCATACTTCTGATACTCGAGTGTCCAACCGAAGAGCTTTGCCCTGTCGTACCAGTAGTTGATCCCGATCGAGGTTACCTTTATCTTTCCGAGGGTAGCCTTGGCAGCAGCGTTGCTTGGCCATTTGTTCTTCTTTATGAAGTTAGCCGCATCACCGTAGGCGCATACATTTCCCCCACCACATGGGGCTTCCTTTATATCTGGATCCCATATGTAGTAGCTAACGTAGGGCTCCCAGAGGTGAACGCTCCCGGGGTTTAAAACCCAAGCTGCCTTAGCTATGAACCACTTGTTCTTGAAATCTTCACTTGGATTGGAGGAGCTAAGCCAAACACCTTTAAACTGATGCTGGCCTATCTCCCCTATGAGTGTAAGCGGTCCGTAGTGAATCGCCACGTCAGCACCGTACATCTGCATATCTACGGGGTTGTTTGCTACGTTGCTGAACTGAGTAAACGGGTTGGGAAGTATCATGTAAGGAACTCTTACCTGTACGGAACCTGCACCTGCCTGCAGATCTCCATTTCCCTTAACTCCAGGGGCAGGTCCTTGAACATCTGTAATGAGCTCCTGATCTATATCGTTCTGCATAGCGAAGGAAAAGCCAAGGGTGATTCCCTTCCTCTTTCCTAGGTAGGTGTCTCTGTATAACCAGTTCAATCCTTTAGGTTTCCCTTCGGGTTTTCCAAACATAAGTGTGGTCCTGAATGTGTAAAGGAAAGAGTCTGTGGAATTACTTCTCAGTTGTGAAAGACACTTGGCAAAATTTGTTCCTGTTGTACATGCGGAGTCAACTGTTCCGTGTCCAGTCAAGCTCCCGTTACCAGCGCCTCTCACCGTCTCATCCCACGGCTGTTCTATTCCTTTAAAACCGTCAAATACACCAACGAAGCCGTCCCAGGTTATCTTTCTGAACCCTTTAGCCTTGTTGCCTTTCCTCACGTGTATGTATCCACCGTAGGCCCTACCCGTTACGTTAGCTACCGTTAGATGCGTCCACCTGAGCGTAGCGAAGGTCCTGTCGGACTCGAGGTTATCGAATCCTGTCCTTCCGTACTGTTCCCTTCCAAGGGGAAGTCTCGGGAAACCAAGGTGTGCGTCTATTATCCAGCCTTTCGCATCGAACATCTCGTGGATAGCGAACTTAAGGTCGAGTTCGTGCAGGGCAAAGTTCCTTCCTCCCAGCAGTCCTCCCTGCCTGAGATAACCCGGAGGCTGACCTCCGAAGGGTGCTATGTAGGCGTCCCTTCCGGTGTTGTTTAGCCTGAAGACGAAGTTAAACTTGAACCACTTGGTGTAGCTTCCCCCCATCCTTACCCTTATCCTTCTGAAGGAGACGTCGAAGTTGTTAGAGGGTGCCTCGACGAAGTTGGGCCTGTTTTCATCGCTTATCTTCTGGTATCTGAACCAGGTCTGGATCAGGAAGTTGATGTCGAGGAACTGCTGGGTGGATGCGCTCCATACCCTTATGGCGTGGGAGGTCTCCGGTGTGAATAGGGCTGCCGCTCCCAGCGCTGCCCCTGCGAGAGCTAACTTTCTCATCTTCTCCCCTCCTTTTTATGGAATTACTGGACCTTTATGTAGGCGTAGCCGAGCGTCTGAAGGTGGGCAACCGTTCCGACCCCAGAGGGAACTATCTTCACAAAATCGTAGAGCTTGCCTACGAGCTTTGCCCTCTTTACCGTTATACCGCAGAGGTAGAACTCAACCCCGTACTGGAGTAGCTCCTCCATCTTTATCCTTAGGGCCTTCTGGTCTATCGGTTCCTTGGCCCACTTGGTTCCTCTAAGATCTTTGAGGAGGAACTTGGCCCCGGCACCGTGGGAGACGACGACGATCTTTATCTTGAAGGGGTCAAAGTCGTAAACGGACAGGTGGTTAGTGATGTTCCTGAGCATGGTCTTGAACCTCTTTTCCTGCGGGAAGTCGGCGTGGTATATGACGTTCACCTTGGCCTCCTTCTTCATGTCCTCAAAGCTCAGCCTTACGTTCTTGGCGGAGGCCACCGAACTTATCAGAGGGACGGTTATAGCCGCTGCCCCCATCTTGAAGAAGTCTCTTCTGTCCATGACTCACACCTCCTCAGGTTTTACTTCTGTAATTGCAAGGGGTGTGCCAAAAACTTAGAAGCCGTGAAAAGCCTGCAGATGAAGGTTTTGTGCCCTTCCTTTGGATAGATGGACTCTTGCCAGATTGACAATCAGTTTGTCATAATGGCACTCACTCTATAC
>WFPN01000174.1 GCA_015487535.1 Aquificaceae bacterium | reverse complement strand
CTTTACCTCTTCTCCCACAATGCTCGTCGGGTGTACTTTCATGATGCCTCCTTTACAATATCACTCATTATGAAAAGAGAAAGATTCATCTTAGAAGCTATGAGGAACTTTGGTGTAGGTTTAATGGTCGGAGCATTTATCCTCAGATTATCAGAAAGGATAGAGGATGCAACACTCTGAGCTATGCTGCTGCTAGGCCTTGCGTATGTCTTTATATCCGCTATATTACTACCACAGGAGGAGTTATAAAGTGGACAAAACTTTAGTCCTGATGGCTCTCGTTGGGGGCTTGGGTTTATTAGCAATGTATGCCTTTGTAAGACTCCAGAATAAGGAAGAAAAGCACGCATAACTACTTTTCCTCCTCAATTATCATCTTTCTTAAGATGTTCAACCCCACCTGGGAAGATAGAAACCTGTTAGGGTTCCTTCCCATACCAAATATCCTCTCCTCCACAACCTTCCTATCTCCAAGATAGACTCCCACGTATGTAAGACCTTCGGGCTTACTTCCAGAGCCACCCGGACCTGCTATACCCGTGATGGCTATCCCGCAATCGGTTCCACAGCGCTCCTTAAGACCCTTGAGCATCTCGATACAGGTCTCCTTTGAAACAGCCCCGAACTCTTTAAGCGTTTCTTCCTTTACTCCAAGAAGGGCTCTCTTGAGCTCGTTCGAATAGACGATCACTCCCCCTAAAAAGTATTCTGAGCTTCCCGGAACGTTCACTATCCTCGCAGAAAGCAAACCGGCCGTACAGCTCTCCGCGGTAGAGATCGTTAAACCTCTTTCTTTTAGAAGGTCTCCTACGACCTTCTCCATAGGACTCGGACTCTCCGAGTAAACGAACTTCTGCAGCACTTTTTTAGCCTTCTCCCAGTCTTCTTTACTTCTGAACTCGAGATCAACGCCCGAAAGGGAAACCTCGCAGGTAAAGTCCAGGCCTCTTAGCTTTACCTCTATCTCAGCAGGGCTTATATCGAAGGTCCTGAGGACGTAAACTGCACGCTTACTCTCCTCTTCAGCTAAACAAACCTGGCATTCCATAGGTAAGGAGTTATTATATACATCTATGGACTTTGACCCTCAGAGATATCAAAGACCGCCCCAGATGCCGAAGGTCCCCAAGGGGCTTATAGCCCTCGGCGTTATACTTGCGGTAATAGTTTTACTCGTTCTTATATCCAACCCGTTCGTAGTAGTACCGAGCGGATACGTGGGCGTCAAGCTGACCCTCGGAAAGGCCAGCACAGAGGAGCTAAGACCGGGCCTGCATCTGATAATTCCCTTCATACAGAGGGTAGAGAAGATGTCGGTGAGAACCCACAGCTACGACCTGACGGGTTCTAACTCCATAAACGCCCTCTCAAAGGACGGACTTACCATAAACGTGGAGCTCACGACCCTTTACAAAATACAGCCTGACAAAGCAGCGGAGATATACATAGAGTACGGCCCCTGGTACGAGGACAGGATAATAAAGCCCGTCATAAGGTCGGCAGTAAGGGACGTGATAGCCACCCTCGACAGCGCACAGGTCTATCAGGAAAGATCTCTCATCCAGCAGAGGATAGCCCAGCAGGTGAGAAGCGAGCTTGAGAAAAGGTTCATACTGCTCGATGAGATCCTCATCAGGGACATAAAACTCCCTAGAAAGGTTGTGGAGGCGATAGAGCAAAAGAGAAGGGCTCTTGAGGAAGCACAGAGAATGAAGTTCCTCGTGGAGAAAGAGAAGCTCGAGGCCGAGAGGAAGAAGATAGAGGCCAAAGGTATAGCGGAGGCCAACAGAATAATAGCTGGATCTCTGACGAAGGAATACCTGATGTGGAAGTTCCTCGAGAACATAAAGGCCTACGCTGAGAGTGGGAACAACACTATAATCCTGATACCATACGATACGAACATGACCCCCATAATCCAGCTCCCTGAGATGAAGGGGAGAAAGTGATTATTCGAGGGGTTCCATCTTCTTGGGAAGGTCTATGTACTTTACATCCTTATCTTGAAACAGATCTTCAAGTTTTTTTCCATCGAGTTCTATAACCTCTACCTTTCCCTCCTTAGTAAGGACAACTACCTTTTTGGGTGCCTCTCCTTTCTCCAAAGCTTGCCTCAGTCGCGGGGATACTTTGCTTGAGCTCTCCACACCGGCGCACCCCAAGATTAACTTAACAACTAAAAGCAAGGCAACAACAAAGAAGGGTGAACCTCCTGAAGTTCTGCACCCTCCAGAACCACCTCCGGAAGCCACCGAAAAGGTCCCGCCCCACACAGCCTTACCGTAACCATAGGTATTGTTGGGCCTCTCTGAAAAGCTGGGATCATCGAGAATTGCGTTTGAGGTGAGCCACTCCTTGACCTCCTCAGGTGTGGCGTCGGGGTGGGCCTGAAGGTAGAGAGCAACGAGACCTGTTACAACTGGAGCGGAGAAGGAGGTTCCAGCGTTGGGGACAAAACCACTCCCATCGGGGGAAGCGCTCCATACCCACATACCGCCTGAGACTATTTCAGGTTTTATTCTTCCATCTCTTGTAGGTCCTCTCGAGGAGAAGGAGGCTACCTTACCGAGTCTTTTAAAAGATTCCCCCGAGAAATTTGAGGAGGAAGGTTTTGAAACAAACGCCCCAACAGCAATAGCTTTTTTCGAACTCGCTGGAGAACCGACCGTCCCGTAAACTCCTCCGTAGGAGTCTTTTTTTACAAGATTCAGGAATCGGGACACTCCCGGAAAGTAAGAGCCGTTCATAAGGTAAAGGTCTACCCTCCCATTCCCACTCATGGGAGTGAGTTCGAGGGTAAAATCGCCTACACAGTTGAACTCTACATAGAAAACTCCGTCTCCGTTCAGGGGACTTGAGAGAGTTGAGTTATCAAGTGTAACGCTACAACTTCCTATAGAACCAGTCTTGATTTCTCCCGGAAGTGCCGATACACAAGAACTCCCCTGACAGAACTTTACCGCAATCTCCATACCTTCCTCATACCACCCTTCTATCAGATCACCAACAAGAGAGCTAACGTCCACCGAGACAGTAGAGCTTAGCTTGTCTATAGAAGCGTGAACCTCTCCCGAGCCAGAGTTCCCCATTGCTGAAACGACTATAAATCCACTTCCCGAAACCTCATCCACTTTCCTGTCCAAGAGCTCCGTTCCATCCCTCGGACCTACGAACATACCGAGGGAAATGTTAACGACGAAAGGTCTTTTAAGGTCTCCTCGCTTATTTTTTAGGTAATTGAGAGCTTGAATCAGCGTAGTGTCGTCTATTATGCCTCTATCGTCCACCTTTACCACAATGAGATCAGCTCCTGGGGCTATGCCTTTGTACGGCTCTTCATCTCCAGCGATTACACCAGCGACGGAAGTCCCATGGCCTATAACGTCGTAGCCACAATCCCCTTGGCCTATTTTTGTATCTATATCTTCTGAACTCAATTCCACATCTGAGACAGCATCGTAGTAATAAAGTATTCTTGTTCTCCCTTCAGAATCCCTGAAGGCAGAATGACACCAGTTTATACCGCTATCTACAACCGCAACAACAACGCCGGAACCGTCAAGGCCGGAGAGGAAGGCTCCTGTTCCAAGTCTGTAGTGCTCTATACCTGGAGCGTTTAAACCTCCGATAAGGTCCGTATCGGACATAAGAACCAGCCTTCCTTTATCGCCGTTCGACGTAAAACTTATTCTCACATCATCGCCTGTGCACACGAAAGAACTGCCAGAAGGAGAACAACCACCCTCCAGCACAAAGGATCCGTTGTAGGGAAAGACGTAGATCCTCTGCCCGGAGTAAGAACGGAAACTGAAGCCCTGACCGTTCAGGAGGTAAAAGCCGTAGGTTGAGTTTCTCTGAAAGTCCACCGAGAAAACGACTCTATAGGGGGCTTCTACGAACCTTGCCTTCGTCGAAAGAAAAGGCATATCAGAGCTTGACCTTACCTCCACCTTCCCTTCGTATGTAAGGACTTTCACCTTTCTGAGTGAAAGTAGGTTCAAATCCGTTCGTTGTAGTTCCCTTTTTAAAAAGAAGTCAAAGTGTGGGCCGGAGAATGAGAAGCTTATGAGAAGCAGGATCACTCCAAGTAAAAGTGCCATATGCCTTCTACCTTCTCAAAGGCAAGTTCCTTAACATAAGGAGTGTTGGTAGACCAGACCCATATCTCGTAGTTGGCCTTGCCGAGCTTATCGTTCCTGTATTTCTTACCTACAGAGACCTTCTTAGGGGGCATGAACTTTGACTTTTCTTTTTTGATGCAAAATTCCTCAACCTCTTCCATTTCAGCCTTCTTTTTTATTCCCTCTTTTATAACAAAGCCGTATTTCCTTGCAAAGTCTATACAACCTTTTAAGCCTTCGGACATCACAAGAACCTTATGAACGTAAAGTTTAGAAAGCTCTTCAGGATCTAACTCTTTAGGTTTTTCACAGGAGATTAAAAGAAAAATAAAAGGGAGGACTCCTAGCAAGAAAAGAGTCCTCCCCATGATTGTGTTACTTGACAAAGCCCATGGGGTTGACAAGACACAACCCTTCGTCTGCAAGGTTGTAGCTTATGGTGGTTCCATCTTCAAGTCTGAGGTTGAGAATATCGAAACCTCCCGCTGCAGCACACTTAGGATTGAGGACTGGATTCGTTCCGTAAGCTACAGCACCGGAAAGGTCTATGGGGAGAGCGACCTTAAGCCTTGCCGTATCATCTTCAGAGCCACTCACACAACTTACCGTTAGGTTAACCGGCACGCTCTGCTTGGAGTCGTTCTCTATATCCACTATAGTTGCACCCGTAACCGGCAATGGGTCGCCCGCAGCAGTACAGGAGGTACCATCATGTGTCACATACAAGGACTTAGAAGCTATGTGTACACTAACTATCTGATTCGCCTGTGTTTCAACTTTAGGGGATGCAGGAACTAAATCAGACTTTTTAACATTTGAGAGCTTGCTACACGGCGTGGGAGAGAGTGTGCAGGCGTATATGTTGCCGTTTGGATTATTTGCGCTATCTTTTTCCTCGTAGTAAGTAGTTGATCCAAGTCTTGCGACCCTATTTGTATTATCGAGCTTATTAGTTCCATTTGAGATTTTACCCTTCGTAAAAGTTTGAACACCAGTCGGGCTAATCTCTGCGTAGTAGGTAGGATCATCATTCGCATTATCAGCGCTTATACATAGGAAGGTATTCCCACTCTGCATTCGGATGTTAGAGTTGATAGCCATACAGTTTAATATGTCTATGAATCCTGTGGGAACACCAGGCGTTTGAGGAGTAGCGGATGTGTTTACAAAGATATAGTTAGAGCTATCGTAGTACACGGCTACTCCATCACCTACCATACTCGGAGTGCCAGTACTCACACCATTCAAATCAGACAGGCTCAAGCTTGTATAGCTAGATGTGGGCTCATAAGAGACTAAGCTTGCGGGGTTTGAGTAGACACGGGGTTTGTATGCGTCCGCTCCTGCTAAAGAATCTGTATCAATTCCTAACACTGTAAAGAGGTTACCAGATGCGTCAAGTCTGTCCTCTCCTTGAATCACAGCCTCGCCATTTGCCGGTACATTTGCAGCTGCTAAGTAACTAATAGGCGTGTCGTAAGAGACTGTAGTTCCGGACACTTTCATGTAATAAAGATTGCCGCTTATCGTGTCACCTATAGCAAGGTAGTAATCACTTCCTGACTTGACAGCTTGCATATTGTTCCACGATGCATCCCTAACGTTGAAACTGGTGTCGGACGGGAGCTCTGCGTAACTACCGTTATCCATAACCACATAGGCGTAATCATTTGAATCCTGAACCACAACAACTGGTCCCAGAGAAGCCAGACTTGTAACATTAGCAGGATTTACTCCCGCTTTTATAACGGTTTTACTACCATCTGTCAGATTAACCACGATCAGATCGTTAGAGCCACTTTCTATACCTACAACATAATTACCAGTAAACTGGGGTAAGTTAGTATTATCGAAGGAAACCTTTGTCCCATTTGAGAATATAAAGTTCCAGTTATTATCCCTGACATAAGTGGGTGTAAGCGATGCAAAGGCATTAATACCATAAGAACCAGAGCTGTAGTTGAGGTTAACGAGCTTGTTATTCGCTTGATCATAGAGATAGAAATTTCCAGCGGCGTCCTGAAGGAGTTTATTTCCGTTGGCGAATTCGTGTATCCCATACATGGGAGTGTCAAAGGAACTGTCGTTAGACACGAGCGTTTTGTCAAGTGTTCCGTCGTCTTTCAAGGAGAAAACATAGTATTTGTACTGTGCCCCTGCAACACCAGCGCTCGCAGCTTGAGCAACGGCAAGTACCTTCTTTACAACAGTAGCAGGTGCGCCACCAGTTCCTCCACCTTCTCCGCCTCCTTCACCTCCACCGGCCTCAGGAGTAGTTCCTCCGTCACCTCCTCCACCACAGGAGGCCGCAAACATGCCTGCTGCGAAAACTGCCGATGCTAAGAGCAGCTTCTTTTTGCTCATCTCTGATCCCTCCTCTTACTAAAATTTGCTTCCCAAATTATAAAAGAGCATCGGAGGCAAGTCAAGAACTTTTTAGTTCAAGACCTGCTTTTTAAGTGTGTGTTCCGGCCCACCAGAAAAGTTCAAAACTCCCGGGTAATTTTACCAGCATAGAAGGCGCTCGAGAAGGAAGTCCCTCTTACATTTCCAAATGGGGTCTCGAACTCGTAAGGCTCCCTAACGTCAGCACGCATGCACACCTTTTTGGGAAAACAGGGGGAGCCGGCAACAGAGATGACCTCTGGAAGCCTTGCAGGGAAGGGGAGCTTTTCAGAGGGTCTGTTTCCCACGGGTGCGGTTATTTTTACTCCCTTTTTGTATGCTATCTTTAAGAGAAGCTCAACGACCCTGTCGTTTGCAGAGGTACCAAAGGACATGTTTACCACCTTTATATTTCTTCTCAGAACATCTACCAGCGCCTTGGTTATGCTCCAGCTGTCGCACCTTCTGCCGGAGCAGACCCTGTAGAGGACAACTCTTGCCTTCTTAGGCAGATGTGCCAGATAAACAACAGCCGTTCCGTGGGACTCGGGTCTGTAGGGATCCGGCCTCATATTTCTTATTTCGATGAGGACGTCCTTCAAAAGATCTGTATCGGCCCCGGTATCGAGAACCGCTACCACTTGGTTAGATGTTTCCGAAGTATAAGTTTCAAGTTTCCCTTCCCCAAAGGTTTCGTAAACGTAGTTGGGCTGGAGGAAAAGAACTTTTCCCTCGAGGGCTTTTCTGAGCTCCTCTTTCTCCTCCCTCCACTCTATCATGGAAAACTTGAGGCCTTCAAACTCTACGGTCTCCTTGGCTTCAACGTCCGAGGGAAGCTCCCCTCTGTAAACGGCTATGAACTGGAAAGGTATGAAGAGGAGTTTCTGGGTCTCGGTGGGGGGCTTGGAGAGGACAGTCTTTGTTAATAGAAAAATTAAGCCTGCTCCGACGAGAGCCCCTATTACCAAACCAACACCGCTACCCCCTCCTCCGCCTCCTTCACTCTTTCTCTCGCCCGGTATGGGAACTACGACGGTTTGAGAGTAGAGGAGAGAAAAGGAAAGGAGAATGGCGAGTATGAGCTTCATCTCCAGATTAAGATATTATCATGCTCTTCCTTCTGCTGGCGGCGCTTGTCCTATCCTGCGGCGGGGGGCAGGGAAGGGAGCCGAAGATCCGGCTCAGCTTCAAAGGGGTGGTGGATGCTCCCTACTTTACCGCGGTGGAGGTAAGGGTTTCAGGAGAGGAGTTCGAACCTCTGATGGCTAAGAGGACCGGGATCTTCTTCCCGGGGGACGTGGTTGAGTTCGATATTCCTATTCCCGAAGGCTCCGAGAGGCTCTTCGAGGCTACAGTGTATGACAACCTTGGAAATCCTGTCTATTACGGGGCTAAGACTACAGATGTAAACCCGGGCAGCAGGATCGTAATAGAGCTGCATCCATCCAGCGCAAAGGTTTATGGACTGCTCAGGTATATCGACACGGAGGTACCTACAGAAATAGAACTATTTAAGGTTAACGAGGATCTGTACATGGGATTCGGTCCAGAAAAAACCGGTGATGAGCCGCTCGATACATATCTGATCGGAAGCTATGTAGCTTACGTTGATAAGGATAGATCTGTTAGATATACATACTCTTACGCACTTTCAGATATATTCCTTTACAAAGAAGATACAAAGAGCTTTTCTGTAGAAATACCACAGGGGGAAGCTTTCCTTTATCTGACCGGGAGTTACGAGGGAGGGGTTTCCCCGGGGGATAACATAAGCGTTCCAACAGGCAGGCTCTTCTCGGATGGTTCGCTGGTTCTTTCGGGCATAGGTGAGGGGATTTATACCTTTTTTGGAGTTCCTCAGGAAGGTGTGGTGATATTTAACCACTCCACATGCCTGACGCTTACAGAGCCAGACTGCCTTCCGCTCAAGCTTGGTTTTTCGGGCCTTATGCCGGAACGGGTTGAGATATACGGGGTTTATAATGGAGTGAAGTTCTTGGCAAGCACCAAGGATCACTTCTGGTACAGTCCCGATATTGACTACAGACTCAAGGTTTACGGGACGCTCGGAACCGAGAACTGCATATACAACTGGAGCCTAGAGAGGGAGCTTCCCGAGGGTTTTAACGGCGAGGGCGAGTTATTTATAGATACCTTGATAATATCCGTTCCCGAGGGCATAAGTGGGGGTTTAAGGATATACGGGGAAGGCATTGAATTGGAAGGATTCTGTGAAGGTATAAAAGAGATAAAAGTACCCGTATTCGACACTCTACCACCTGAAACCTATCTAGAAGTAGAGAAGGCTGGCAGAAAGGTAGGTGCTCTTGTGGAAGGTAAAGAGGTGGTGTTTCCCAAGTTAGATATAAGAGAAATCCTGGCCGAACTCAGAGAGAATACACTATTTTTCAAGTTCATTAGGGAGGGTGAACTTGGTGAGTGCGAGCTGCTACTGGAGGGGGAGAGTTACAGGTTATTTATAGATAGGATACCTCCCTGGAGGAGTTATATAAAGCTAAAGGATCTTATGGGTATAGATCTCAAAGACGAGTTCGAAGAAGGTATTTTTTACAGGCTCAAGTGTTATTCTAACGACGGCAAGGCTTACGTATCAGTTGAGCCTCTCGAAAGCATCGGTGTTTTTTAAGAAATCTTCTATCCTGTCGTAACTTCCTATAAGGAAATAATCTTTGTTTCCGTAAGGACCTTCTATCCTGAGCGAGTA
The DNA here is from genome assembly GCA_015487535.1 of Aquificaceae bacterium. Lineage (GTDB taxonomy): Bacteria > Aquificota > Aquificia > Aquificales > Aquificaceae > Hydrogenivirga. The sequence continues at coordinate 1,207 of WFPN01000174.1, read as the reverse complement.
TCTCGATAGATCCTCCGAAAGATCGATCAAGCCTACATTTTTCACCAGTCTCACCTTTACATGTTCCTCAGCACCCATAGTCTCGTACTCGGAGGGAGTTAAGAAAAAGTATAGGGACAGCCCGGTTATCAAAAGGAAGAAAGCGAACTCTGCTAAGGCTATCTTCTTCCACTTCCTGGATCTTTCCTTTTCTATCCTGTACAGGACATCAGACTCCACCCCCTCCGGGGTTTTTACCTTTTCGTAGTAAGCCTCAAGAGCCCTCTTTATCCTCACCCTTCAACCTCTTAACTATTTCCCTGAGCTTTTTCTTGGCGTAAAAGACCCTGGTTTTCACCGTGTTTTCAGGAACCTTGAGTATCTGGGCTATTTCACTGTAAGGGAGCTCTTCGTAAAAGGCGAGATGGATAACCTCCCTGTGCGCTGGGGGGAGCTGATCTATGGCCTGTCTCAGTATCTCTATATTCTCATCAAGGTCCACTTCCTCATATACAGCGTCCCTTTCCATTATCTCTAGGGTCTGGAATCGCCTCTTCCTTTTTCTAAGTAGGTTCATGCACACATTCCTCGCTATACCGAATATCCATGTGCTCACCCGGGATCTGCCCTTGAACTTTTTCGCCGATCTCCATACCTGAAAGAAGACCTCTGCGGTTGCCTCCTCGCTGTCCTCGTAGTCCCTGAGTATCCCGTATGTGTAGAGGAAAACTCTGTTTTTGTAAAGTCGTATTAATTTCTTGAGTGCCTCTTCGTCGCCTTTGGCTATCTCCTGTATAAGGGATATCTCGTCCATCCTTTTTAAGTATGTGTTATACGTCTATATTATAGTTCATGAAGGTAATCGTCATCGGCGGTGGTCTGGCCGGAACGGAGGCTGCCTGGAGACTGGCAAACGAAGGCCACAAGGTAATCCTCTACGAGATGAGACCTAATAAGAAGACCCCCGCCCACAAAACCGGAAAGCTGGCGGAGCTGGTGTGCAGCAACACCCTCGGAGGTATGGATATAACGACGGGGGCCGGGCTCCTCAAGGCCGAGATGAGCATGTTAGGTTCCCTGGTCATAGAGGCTGCCAAGGAGGCGAGGGTGCCTGCTGGGGGAGCCCTCGGTGTGGACAGAAAGATCTTTGCAAGCTACATAACGGAGAAGATCGAGAGCCACCCCAACATAGAGGTCAGGAGGGAGGAGGTAAAGAGGATCCCCGAAG
>WFPN01000173.1 GCA_015487535.1 Aquificaceae bacterium | reverse complement strand
GTCTTTATGAAGGTCGCAAACATATACACAAGTAGCCCCGTTATAATCAGTATCCCGACGACCCCTATCAGGTCTTTCATGGTGAGTGCATCCTTCGTCATGCCTTCACCTCTTTGTTTTCTCTTCCGCTTTCTTCATAATATAGGCGAGTTCAAGAACAGAAGCCCCCAGGGGGACGGTATAGTCTCTGTTCATCCTCCTGACTACAGCTTTCGGAAGTTTGAGGGGCATGAACTTAGGTTTTGCATACAGGAATGAGAAGCTCTCCGAACCCCAGACGAGCCAGCCAAGAAGGGAGAGAAGTATGCCCTCTTCAACCTCGGGGTTATCCCCTTTAAGGTTACCGACAAAGAAAAGGGATAGCTCCGTGCTCATGTATGGCTCGCCTTTCATGGCAGGAGGAACAACAAGGGGTGCTCTTATAGCAAAGAGTGTGTAGTCTCTGAAGGCATCTTCCTGATTACCGCCGAGCCATCCCATATACCTCAGACCTCTCTTAAACTCTTTCTCAAATATCACGTAAGCGTTCTTATCTCCCGTTGTCCCCTTGAGTAGAAGAGGCGTTTTTATACTACGATAGAGAACAGGAAAGAAGCTCTCATGGTTTAGCTTCCTGTAGCGCAGGAGAGGACTTCTCGTGTCCTGAGAAATCGCTATGAGATTGGGTGTCTCCATCAGGAACTTCTCAAGCTCTTTCACGTCTCCGCTGAAGCCATCGGCAAAGACAAAGAACTTCCTGTCGTCCCGCTCTATGGTAAGGGAGTCGTCCTTAAAAGCAAACCTGTATAGGCTGTAGAGGTAATGCCTTCCTGCCCCGGCAAGCTCAACACACCTGTCCTCTACGAGCATAGAGTAAACCACAGGCTTCCGGATTTTAAGGTCATTGAACTTTAGAAAGACCCTCCTGTCCGCCCTCAAAGCACTTATGAGAGCGTTTTTCTGAAAGGAAACTGCGCCCTTTTCTCCTCCCGCTATCTTATCTATGGACTCCTCGCCCAGGGTCTGAAAAGGGTGGGCGAGTGCATAGTCAATGAAAGCCCTCACCAGGTCCCAGATTGGGTATCTATCTTCATCACCCTTAACGTCAAGCAGGGCAAATACCATGTAAGTCGTATTCTTTTCAATACCCAAAGACCTGATTGCCTTGAAAAAGCCAGCCACCTGAAGGAGAAAGGCAAGAGCCTTGTAAGCCAAATCCCCCGTAAAAGTGTAGCTGTCATGATTTTTCAGCTCTTTCCAGAAGGGGAATATGAACTCTATCTCCACACCCCCCAGCACCTCTTCCCCCATCATTTCCGGGTTTACATACTCGCTTCTCACTCCCTCTTTCCCTCGCAATACCTTCACGAACTTCCTGGCTTTGTCCACGAGACCGCTTTCGTAAAGGACGAACTGCCCGTATGTGTCTGCATATATCTCCTTCTTAACGCTGTAAACAGCTTTTCCGTCTCTCACGAAAGAGACCTTTTTCACTCCGGGAACCCCGCCCCCGAGTATCCGTGTAAGCTCCCTCCTGACCTTCTTCAGAAAGGGGCTCTCTCCTTTCCTGTCTCCGTAAACCTTCTTGAGCCACTCCGATATTCCGAAAGCTTCAGCCTCTTCTTCCGCCTCTCTGACAAGCTCCTCTCTGGGTTTGTCCGAGAACTCCTCCCTCCTGACCGCCTCTTTCCCTATTTTGAGCAACACCTCTTCGTAGGTAAGACGGGTGTCCCCGTATCCGAGCTTAGTTATCAAAGGCTTGTGTGTTAGCCACGGACCATCCTCTCCCTCTCCTTCCTGTGCAAGCCCGACGTGAAAATCTACCTCTATCTTGAAGAGCCTCTCAAAGAAGAGCTGTGCAAGGATGTCGTCTCCTCTAACAGCCCTCTCTCCGAGCTTTTTAAGAGACTCAAAGAACTCTCTTACCTCACCCTCAAGGTCCTTGCACTCAAGAAGCCTCTCAATAAGCTCAATGCCTACCTCACGTCTGAGCCTTCCAAGCTCTTCTGTGTAGTCGGACGGGCTAATCTCTCCCGACCTGAGACCGTCAAGAAGGTCCTCCAGCCTGTCCGCCACATTTATGTCCAGATAGTAAATGTTGACATCTCCCCTTCCCTCTGTAAGCCTTCCATAGTAAACCTTAAACTCGTTCACGTCCTTCCCTATTGAGGTGTCTTTTTTCTTCCTCCGTAGGGGCAAGGGAGTGAATGTAACCTTCTCCAGGTCTATATCCTTTCCCTTCAGAAGCTCCACAGACTCTTCCAGAAGCTCTATTATTTCTTTTCTCCAGCTTCCCCTCAGCTCTTCGTTTTCCCTGGTCGCCTTCTTCCCCAGACCCTTTTTAAGCATCCTCACGAAGGTCGCCTCCCACCTGCCGAGGAGGGAGGTAATCAGCTCGTTATACCTGTAAACCTCGGGGTCGGACTCCCGACTTTCCGAACCTGCATAGAACACACCGCCCACATAAGCCCTTTTCCTATCGGGTCCCATTATGGGAGGGGGCTCCCATTTTGCAAAGATTGAGAGGGGTCTCCCTTCACCCCGAAAACGGGAAGAAGCGTCTATCATCCCACCACCTCCTCTATCAAAGCGAGCAAGAGGTCTCCACCGACCTTCGGATAAGAGCCTGAGAGCCAGCCGAAGACCTCGCTGTTCTCTACAGGAAAAACCACGCTTCTCACGCTTCCCGAATGAGGGTCCCTGCTTATCCTCGCAGAGGGCTTCAGCCCCGCCCCTAACACCCCTATACCGAACCTCGTTATGTATTTGGAATAGAGCATTTCAACCGAGACAAAATCTCTCTCCACAGCTTCGTATGCTATTGCGAGGGTCGGTATGTAAACGAGTCCGTAAATCGGAGAACTCTGTTGCCCCGTTTTCAACCTGTAGAGCCAGCCTTCAAGCTCCTCCGCAGTTCGCCTGTTCGCCCTGTAAAAGAGGTCTCTGTGCTTTTCAAAGAGTCTCAGGGCAGTTTCCACATCCTTCTGCTCTGCGCTCGTTCTGAGGTCCACATCAATCAACAGGTATGGGTGGAAGAAGTCGGTTTCCTTTCCTATCTTGCTTATTTCCACATCGGGAAGAACGCTGAGCATCTTTGTTATGAGAGAAGCCAGCCGTTTTATGTCTGCCATCTCCTCCTTTGTCAGAGAAGGGTAGTAATCGCTCAGCTCCTCCAGGAAGTTAATAGCCTGCCCGCCCGGAGAGAGCTCCTCGGGTGTATAGAGGGGTCTCATCTGTTGGGAAATGGTCGCCACCACTTTATCTGAGGGTGAGTAGTAGCTCTCATAGAGCTTTCTGAAGAGCTTTGAGAAGATGAGCTGGTCTCTGAGCACACTCCTTTTCTTCAGAAGATGGAGAAGCTCCTCGGTTTCCCTCTGAACTTCCTCGCTCTCTTCTCCCTCCTCCATGTTGAATTCTTCCATCAGGGACTCAAGGTATGTTCTCGCCCTCTCCCTCACAAGCTCCTCGTTCTCTTCCTCCACAAAGGCGTAAACCCTTATTATCTCCTTGACCACATCTTCCTCCCCTTCCATTCCCCGGATACGGGCGGATGCCTGCAGGTCCTCCGCTGTGTTTTCCTCTATAGAAGAGAAGTGGGTGGTCAGTATAAGGGCTCTGGTAAAGTTCTGTCTGAGGGACACTCCCCGTGAAAGGGTAGAGGTGGAAATCACACCATCGTAATCAAGGCTATCCCCTTCCAGCTCTTCCTGAGAGCCCCTTATGTTGCTGGTGCTCGCAAGAATTTTAAACCCCTTAGCTTCCAGCCTCCTCTTTATCTCCTGGACAGCCTCCCTGTTCTGGACGTATATGTAGAGCCTTTCGCCTTTCCTCCTCAGCTCCTCAAGTTGATTCTCCGCAAGATCAGCGCATTGGTCATAAATCTCATCCTTGCTCTTTGCTCCGAGGATGAACCTCTCCCTTATGAGGAGCTTCTT
>WFPN01000172.1 GCA_015487535.1 Aquificaceae bacterium | reverse complement strand
GTCCAGAGGCTCGCCGCTGTGGTGAGCCCCTTCACCGAGACCCCCATTCTCAGGATAGCGCCGGCGCCGAGGAAACCTATACCGCTCACCACCTGCGAAGCTATCCTCGAGGGATCCACGTTCAAGCCAGAACCGTAAACGCTCGGGACGAAGAGGGAGACCATGCAGAGCAGGGCGGATCCCACCGCGAGGACGGTATGGGTCCTGAAGCCGGCGGGCTGCCTTCTTCTCTCCCTCTCGAGGCCTATGGCGGCCCCCAGCACCATAGCCAACACTATCCTCAGCAGCCCCTCCCACAGAGGAAAGGGATAACTTTCGACGAAGCGGTTCAGCCCCTCCAACATCTCTCCGAGTAATAGGTTAGTTCCAGGAGCCTCTTCAGTGTATGTTTGAGATCCTTCCTCGGAACTACCATATCCACCATGCCCTTCTCCAGAAGGAACTCGGAGCGCTGGAACCCCTCGGGAAGCTTCTGTTTTATAGTCTGCTCTATGACCCTCGGCCCTGCAAAACCTATTAGTGCTTTTGGTTCCGCTATTATGATGTCTCCCAAGAAGGCGAAGCTTGCGGCCACCCCTCCGGTGGTGGGGTTCGCAAGGACGGTGATATAAGGGATACCTTTCTCCTTTAAAAGTCCAACCCCGAGTGAGGTCTTTGCCATCTGCATCAGAGACAGGATACCTTCCTGCATCCTCGCCCCGCCGGAACAGGTAACTGCGATAAGGGGCAGGCGCTCCTCGGCCGCCAGTTTGCAGGCCCTGAAGAACCTCTCCCCTACCACAGAACCCATGCTCCCACCTATGAAGCCGAAGTCCATCGAGGCAAAGATAACCTCCCTGCCAAGGATGTATCCCCTCACTATCAGGATCGCCTCGGTGAGACCGGTCTGCTCCTGGGCCTTCTTCAGCCTGTTTTTATAAGGTTTTGTATCCTTGAACTTCAAGGGATCTGTGGGAAGCACGTCCTCGAAGAGCTTCTGGGCACCGGTATCGTCTAGGGTGAACTCCACCCTCTCGACCGCGGAGAGGGGAAAGTGGTAGCCACACTTGGGGCATACCTTGAGGTGCCTCTTGAGGTCCGGAACGTACAGGAGCGTTTTGCACTCGGGGCATTTTGTCCAGAGGTTCTCTTCCTCTTTCTTCTTCTTGAAGAGCTTATCGAAGATCCCCATAACGTATCACTGAAAGAAGTATAAACTAAAATACTGCATGCTTCAGGTAAGGGTGAAACCCGGTATAGAGGACAGGATAAGGGGTTTCTTCCCTTGGGTCTATAGGGCTGAGATAGCATCCCTCTCGAGGAAACCCAAGAAGGGAGAGCTCGTGGTCGTCAGGGACTTCGGAGGAAAGTTCCTCGGATACGGCTACATAAACCCGGACGTTAGCATAGCCATAAGGATCCTCTCCTTCGACAAGGAGGAACCGGTAACCCCAGAGCTAATAAAGAAAAGGATAAGGGAGGCCTACGACTACCGTAAGAGGCTCTACATAAACAGCAACGCCTTCAGGCTTATACACTCGGAGGGAGACTTACTGCCCGGTCTTATAGTGGACGTCTATGGTGAGTACGCAGTTCTGGAGTTTACAACCTATGGGATGAACCGGTTCAGGGAGGTGGTTCTCGAAGCCCTTGTGGAAACGCTGAGGCCAAAAGGAATATATGAGAAGGCGAATCTGACTGCCCAGAAGGTCGAAGGGATAAAGGTAAGGGAAGGTCCGGTTTACGGAGAGGTTCCGGACGAGATCGTTATATGGGAACATGACCTCAAGTACCTTATCAACATACCTGAGGGTCAGAAGACAGGCTTCTTCCTGGATCAGAGGAACGCCCGTAAGTTCGTAAGAAGCCTAGTAGAGCCGGGGGACAGGTGCCTGGACGTCTTCTGCCACACGGGAGGGTTCGCCCTCAACATGAAGAAGATGGGAGCAGATGAGGTCATAGCTGTGGACATATCCGAGCCGGCCCTCGAGGTGGGAAGGAAGAACGAGGAGCTCAACGGCCTATCTGGTATAGAGTGGGTCCAGGCTAACGCCTTCGATTATCTGAGGGAGCTAGACAGGAGGGGAGAGAAGTTCGATGTGGTTGTCATAGACCCTCCCTCTTTCGCAAAGAACAAGCACGCGGTCCCAAACGCTCTCAGGGGATACAAGGAGCTCTGTGTAAGAGGTCTCCGGATTACAAGGCAGGGAGGGTATCTGGCAATCTTTTCCTGCTCTTTCCACATAACGGAGCAGCATCTTTTAGAGGTTCTAACGCAGGCCTCCTACGACGTGAGGAGACAGGTGAGGGTAATTGCGAAGACCTTTCAGGATAAGGACCATCCCTGGATACTCCAGATGCCCAATACTTTATATCTTAAGGGTATCTGGGTTGAGGTAGTCTGATTAGCCTTTTCTTATAAACCCCATAAGGAACGCTTATGAAGTTTTAAGTAAAAATGCTATCAATACCTTAGGCGAAAGATTATCCTTTTAGTTAAAGTGTGCCCAAGGAGGCAACGCCATGGAGATAGGTGGTAGCTTCTACGAGAGGAAGTATTACAGCACCTGCTACATGTGTGCCTGCAGGTGCGGAATTGAGGTTTACGTTAGGAACAATAAGGTTACTTACATAAAGGGGAACGATGACCACCCTTTGAATAAAGGAGTCCTCTGCGCCAAGGGATCCTCGGGGATAATGAAGGAGTACTCCCCCGCAAGGCTAAGGAAACCACTTCTTAGAACGGGACCCAGAGGCTCCGGACAGTTCAAGGAGATAGAGTGGGACGAGGCCCTCGAGATAGCGGCTAAATGGATAGACGAGGCGAGGAAGAAGAACCCCGCCAAGGTCGCCTTCTTCACCGGAAGGGACCAGATGCAGGCCATAAACGGCTGGTTCGCCCAGCAGATCGGGACCATAAACTGGGCCGCCCACGGGGGCTTCTGCTCTGTGAACGTGGCCGCCGCGGGACTTCTCTCCACAGGATACTCCTTCTGGGAGTTCGGAGATCCGGACTTTGAGAACACCAAGTACTTCATGATGATAGGGGTTGCAGAGGATCACGCATCGAACCCCTTCAAGCTCGGAATTCAGGAGATGAAGAGAAGGGGCGGAAAGCTCGTCTTCGTGAACCCAGTACGCTGGTCCTACGGAGCGATAGCGGACGAGTGGGTGCCCGTCAAACCTGGAACCGACGGCGCCTTCATCATGGGCCTCATGCACGTTCTGTTTAAATACAACCTCATAGACTGGACCTTCCTTAAAGAACAGACAAACGCCCCCTGGCT
>WFPN01000171.1 GCA_015487535.1 Aquificaceae bacterium | reverse complement strand
GTAAAAGACCTTATCGTCCTGGTAGAAGCTCCTTTGGGTGCCGTTCCCGTGATGGGCGTCGAAGTCTATTATGAACACCTTCTCTATACCCTTCTTTCTAAGGTAGTGGGCTCCCACGGCCACGTTGTTAAATATGCAAAAGCCCATAGCCTTAGCGTACTCCGCATGGTGTCCAGGGGGTCTAACCGCACAGAACGCGGTCTCTACATCTCCCTCCAGTATCTTATCTATACCTTCGAGAACACCGCCCGCTGCCATGAGGGCTACATCGTAGGTCTCCTCGACGGCGTAAGTATCCGGGTCCAAAAACCCACCTCCGGACTTGCAGAAATCGTGAACCTCCTGGATGTAGTTGGGATCGTGGTTTAGGGCTATCTCCTCAACCGAGGCCCTCCTCGGTTCTATAAGCTTGACCTCCTTCATAAGGCCCACCTTATCCAGATGCTCCGTTATCGCTATGAGTCTCTCCTTCCTCTCGGGGTGGTCGGGATAGTCGTGTTTTAGATAGATCTCGTCATAAACGAAGCCCGTCTTCATACCTCGTTATTATATAGCCTGTTAATCCCTGTAAAGGCCCTTCTCTTTTATATACTCTCTAACCTTATCGGGGACCATGCAGTAGATAGAAAGGCCCTCCTTTATCCTCTTTCTCACCTCGGTCGCGGATACGTCTATCCTCCTGATCCGCAAAAGGATAAAGTCCTTCTCCTCCTCCAGATGGGGGAACCTCTCCTTTAGGTAGGACCTCACAGAATCGAGCTTTCCGCCCCTATCGACCACCACCAGTTTGGAAAGCTGAACAACCCGCTCTGGTTCTCGCCAAAGATGGAACCTAAGCACGCTGTCTGAACCGAGGAGTAGGTAAGGTTTGCTCCCAAACTTTTCACTGAACCACTCCAACGTATCCACGGTGTAGGAGATCCCGCCTCTTCTGATCTCGTAATCGCTCACCTCAAAACCATCTTCATCCTGGAGTGCTATCTCGAGCATCCTGAGTCTATCCTCCGGAGGGGCTGAGTGTCCTTCCTTAAGTGGAGCATGGTAAGCGGGCATGAACACTACCTTGCTGGCCCCAAGCTTTTCTTTCACGTCTCTGGCTATCAGGATGTGGCCTACGTGGACGGGGTCAAAACTCCCCCCGAAGAGTATTAGCATGCTTGAATATTATATTGGGAATGTCCTTAAGAAATAAGCTTATAACCAGCATAGTAGTTACCTCCTCGATCCTCTCCCTCCTGACGGTCCTCGTGTTCGCCTTCCTTACCTACGTTCACATAAACAGGAGCGTAAAGGACATATACTCTATGGTTTCACGAACGTACGCCTACATACTCAAAACCCTCTCCCAAGATGCCAACGAGGTTTCCTTCAGGCTGAAGAACTGCAAACATAGAAGGGCTAACGCTTACATAGTCCTGAGGAATGAGGGTTTATTTGTGGGGAGGGTAAGGGACTGCGTTTTCTACGGGACCAGTTTCAGAGAGGTAATTGAGTTTACGGTGAACATAAACAGGGTGGACTGGATGATTATCTACGACAGAGAGGTTCTGGAGAGGATAACCGAGAGCGAGCCCGAATTCCTCGACAGATTTATAGAGGGAAGGGTAGTACTGAACGATCACATAATCGAAGGCAGGTATAACCCCAAACTGCTGTCCCAGGTAGAGGGTATAACCGGATACAAGCTCACCAACAGGTACTCCACACTCCTGATGGATTTCCCCATCCTGCTGGAGAACTCCGTTCCTATAGGAAGGGTTATCTTCATAAAGGATTTCTCTCCAATACTCAAGACAGCTCTCCTCACACCGGCCCTCTTCCTCGGTTACACCTTCATACTCGTTGTTGCCCTCTCCTCCACAATCTTCCTGCTCTTCAACAGGATAGTTAAGGACGTGTCCATGCTCAGGGAGGTGGCTTACAAGTTCAAGGAGCTTGACTTCTCCGAGATAGACAGATTGAGCGAGGCCCTTAGGAAGGAGAAGAGGAGGGACGAGCTCTTCTACCTGAAGAGAGCTGTTCTCACCATGGCCCAGGAACTTGAGGCCCTGATAAGTCAGCTGAGGAACGAGAAGGACAAGCTCGAGGAGCTCGCCTACACAGATCCCCTTACGGAGTTAAGCAACAGGAGGTTCTTCCTAGAAGAGATGAAGAGGGTGCTGGAGACCGCCAGGAGGTATAAGGAGCCGTTATCGCTGATGATACTCGATGTGGACAACTTCAAGAGGATAAACGATGAGTACGGGCACGACGTAGGAGACCTGGTCCTTAAGCAGCTCGCCCAAGTGATTAAGAAGAATACGAGATCCTCAGACATAGCGGCAAGATGGGGTGGTGAGGAGTTCGTTATAGCGCTCCCGAAGACGGACGAGAAGGGGGCCCTCATGGTGGCGGAGAGGATAAGGCAGGAGTTCAAAAGATCGAAGGTAAAGGTAGATGGGGAGGAGATCGGAACCACCGTGAGCATAGGCGTGGCCGTTTTCGACGAGGGATACGATCTAGATAGGCTCATAAAGGAGGCAGACGAAGCGCTTTACGAAGCCAAGAGGACAGGGAAGGACAAGGTTGTCATATATAAAGTGGAAGATCGAGAGCAGGGTTAGCCAGAGCCCTTATTATCATTTCTTCAACCGCTCTCTTCGTGGGTTCTTCCACTTCCCTCCTGAGCTTCAGGAACATATGAAACAGGACTCCCGATGCCTCGAGACCTAAACCTCTGTCGGCGAGTACCTTCTCCTCCCAGCTTCTTATCTTCCCGTTCAGGATCCTCAATATCCTGTTGTTGGGGTTAAGCCCGGGATACCTCGGTACACCTACGAACTGGTAGCCCCTAACCCTACCTTCTCGGAAAAAGACCTTGACCAGGTAGTTTCCCCTCTCCACGAAGAGCTCTTCCTCAGCGTCCTCAAACAGCCCTCCAGATCCGGCGGTTACGGTTCTCGTCTTCACAGCGTTGTAGTCCACGAGGCCCGGATTTTTAACCTTTTTCCCGGCGAGGTTGAAGCCGGCCACGTACCCGGCCTGCTGGGCCGGAGGGAAGAGGGCTATCCACCTGTGGTTGCCCCAGACGTCTATCCCCGAGGCTATATCTCCCGCCGCGAAGACGTCTGGGTCTGAAGTCTGCTGGAACT
>WFPN01000170.1 GCA_015487535.1 Aquificaceae bacterium | reverse complement strand
GCACTATCAGGGCCACCTGCCTTATGTAACTGGACTTGCCGGCCATGTTCGGGCCAGTTATTACATGTATGAACTCGTCTTCGGTCAGGTTCGTGTCGTTGGGAACGTAGTTCCTCGTGAACTCCTCTATGACGGGATGTCTGCCTTCCTTTATGTATATATCGAAACCCTCGTGGATCTCCGGTTTTACCCAATCCCTCTTAGAAGCCACCTCCGCAAGGGACTGGATGTAGTCTATCTCCCCCACCAGCTGGGCGTTCCTCCCTATCCTCTCCAGCTCTCCGTTTATCCTCTCTCTAAGTTGAACGAACAGCTCGTACTCGAGCTCGTTTATCCTGCTCTGGGCCGAGAGTATCTTCTCCTCGAGTCTGCTGAGTTCTTCTGTAGTAAATCTTTCTGCGTTCGAGAGGGTTTGTCTCCTCCTGAAGTATTCGGGAACGTACTTTAGGTTCGGCTTGGTTACCTCTATGTAGTAACCCATCACCTTGTTGAAGCCTATCTTCAAGCTCGATATTCCGGTCTCCTCCCTGAGCCGGCGCTCGTAACTCCTCAGAAGTTTCTCAGCGTTCTCCCTTACGTACCTGAGCTCGTCCAGATAAGAGTCCACCCCCTCCTTTATAAGCCCTCCCTCCTTCACGTGTATCGGGGGATCGTCGGTCAGAACTCGGTCTATATCGTCGGCGAGATCTTTAAGGCTCTCAAGTTCCTCACATACTTCCTTTAAAGCTTCGGAGCTCAGATCTCTGAGCTCTTTCCTCAGTGCATCTACCTTGTAGAGCGTGTTCTTGAGATGCAGTATATCCCTGGGAGAGGCCATGTTAGAACTTATCTTTGAGACGAGCCTCTCCAGGTCAGCCATCCCGCTCAAGATCTCCCTGATGCTTTCCCTCTTTCGCGTATTCTGAACTAGCTCCTCGACGGCTTCCTGGACCTTCCTTATCCTTCTCGTGTCCCTGAAGGGGTTGAGTATATGAAACCTTAGCCTTCTCCTTCCCATACCCGTAAGGGTCCTATCGAGGATTCCAAATAGGGACTGATCCTTCCTCCCCTCTACGCTTTCGAGGAGCTCAAGCCCTCTCCTCGCCTTCAGATCAACTCTGACAAAACCCTCATCCTGAAAGGGTTTGGGCCTCCTTATGAAGGGGGTAAAGCTCTTCTGGGTTATCCTCGCGTACCTGTAGGCTGCCCCCAGGGGATAGCAGAACTCTTCCTCCTGAAAGCCAAGGGATCTCAAGCTAAAGAGGTTAAAGGCATTCTTTATCTCCTCCCTGCTCTCCTCGAAAAAGTCATTCTCGAGCTCCGTCAGGAAGAGATCGAGAGCCTTTACCACCTCCTGTGGAACACGCTCTCCCCTTTTAACAAGGAGCTCCTTTATCGAAAACTTGGAGAGGAAGTCGGTAAGCTCCTCCCTTCTCACCTTGGCGCCTACGAAGTCCCCCACCGAGAGGTTCAGGTAGGCAACGTAATAGTAAGCTCCCTTTCCGTAAAGGGCAGCGAGACCCCCAGTCTCTTTCTCAAAGTATGTCCCTGGGGTTATAACCCTTATGACGTCCCTCTTTACAATTCCCTTCGCTTTGGAAGGGTCCTCAACCTGCTCGCATATAGCTATCTTGTACCCTTTACTGACGAGCCTCTTTATGTAGCTCTCCGCCGAGTGATAGGGGACACCGCACATGGGTATCCTCTCCCTTCCCTTCCCAGCAGGTCTGGATGTGAGGACCAGGTTGAGCTCCTTGGAGCCCACCACCGCATCCTCGTAAAAGAGCTCGTAAAAGTCTCCTAGCCTGAAGAAGAGAAGGCAGTCAGGGTACTCATTCTTGAAGTAGTGGTACTGGGCTAGCATAGGGGTGAGCTCACTTTTGTCCGCCATCCTTTAGTTATCTTAACGCCTTTGGGACGGGTTGGGCATACGTATAGATACGCGGAATGTGCACAAAGAACTTTTTCTAGGTTATAGACTTTAGTATCTTTTCCAGAACCTCCAGGTTTATCGGCTTCACTATGTAGAGGGTCCCGCCAGACATCAGCGCCCTTCTCCTGTCTTCCTCAGAGTTTAGGGTAGTTATAAACACTACAGGTGTGAGTTTGTACTCATCGAGCTTCCTCAACTTGCGAACGAACTCGAACCCGTCCATGACGGGCATGTTTATATCCGAAAGTATCAGGTCGTACTTCTTCTTCATGGCCATCTCGAGAGCTTCAAGGCCGTTTTCCGCCGTATCGACCTCGTAGCCGAAGTTCCTCAGTAGCGAGGAGTGGTATATCCTTATCGTGAGAGAGTCATCAACAACCAGGGCTTTCTTGTTATCACCACTCATCCTCTTCCTCCTCGGTTACCTTCCTGTAAACGATGGTATCTTCGATCTTCACGGGTTCAAAGAGTGAGGACGCACGGGACACGCTCTCGGCGTGCCCAAGGAACAGGTAACCGCCGTCGGTTATCACATCATAGAGGTTGTTTATTGCCTGCGTTCTTGCCTTGTCATCGAAGTATATAAGCAAATTTTTGCAGAACACGTATTGGAACTTGCCAAGGCTCTTCATAAACAGCCTGTCAAGAATGTTCCCCTCGTAAAACCTAACCCTTCTCTTTAGAAAGTCTTTTATCCTCCACCTGCCGGGCCCGATCTCGTCAAAGTATTTTTCGAGGTACTTGGAGGGTAGTTTAGACACGCTCCTGCTGCCGTAAACTCCTTCTTTAGCCTTCTTTATAGCGTTAGTGTCTATATCCACACCCACGACCTCAAACTTCCTAAGGTCCTCCAACACCTCGTTCAGAACTATTGCTATGCTGTAAGGCTCTTCTCCGGTAGAACAGGGTATGCTTAGAACCTTAACGGGAAAGGAATGGTTCTCGGTTTGGACCAGCTTCGCCAAAGCCCTTAGGTGGTAATATTCCCTGTAAAAGTACGTTTCGTTAACGGTTATCTTCGAGATGAACTCTTTCAGGATGTTTTTATCTGTCTTCAATTTGTATATGTAATCTTTAAGAGAAGTTATGCCGAGCTCCTCCATATGTTCCTTCACCCGGTTCTCTACGAAGTACTTCTTCTTGTCGTCGAAGGTTATACCTGTGTTCTTGTAGATTATGTCCCTCAGTATGTCGAAGTAGAGCTTCGTCAGCATAGCTAAGTTCCAGTTCCAAAGATCTTTATATCCTTCTCCACGTCGCCTCTCATTCCAATAAGCTCTGCATTCTTAAGGGCATCCTCGTAGATGCTCTCCTCTCCGAGGAATATAAGTACCTTGTATATCCAGTACTTATCCATGGGATCGGTGAGCTCTTCGAGTTTACTCTTCAAGGGTGCGACGAGCCTCCTGTCCTTGATCTCCCCGTATATCACAGTTGAGGCCAGGGTTGTAAGCCCGTAAGCGTCCTTAACCTTTGGGACGGCCTTAGAGATAATCCTGACCACATCGTCCGTGAACTCCGAAAAGTTTCTGAGGTACTCGAGCGCCGACATACTCACGTTCGGGTTCTCGTCCTCAATAAGCCTTTCAAGTATGCTCAGCGCCTTTTTTGTTTTCACGTTCGCCAGTATGTCCAGGGCAAACTTACGCATGTTGTAGTCTTCGCTCTCTACGAGCCTTTCCAACACAACATCGAGACAGGCGTCTCCCTTCGAAGAGAGTATATCTATCGCTGCCTGCCTAAGCTTGGGCTCCGGATAATCGAAGAAGTTGATTACTTTATCGCACAGCACCTTTGGATCTCCGCTGTAGGAGAGGAGGAAGTTCTTCCCAGCTTCGAGAACCGCCTTGCTTTTCGAAGCGACCACCGCCTCAACCACGGCATCCAAGACTTCAG
>WFPN01000169.1 GCA_015487535.1 Aquificaceae bacterium | reverse complement strand
CCACCCACGTTTCTATCCTTCTAACCTCGAGTGGTGTGTATCTTAGAGCTTCATAGACCATCAGGGTGGCTATCTCCTCCAGGAGATCCTTTATCTCTCCCCTCTTCGTACTTACGTCCCTTATCCTGTTTAGCTTGTGAACGAGAAGGGGGTGCCTGAGTTCCTCCACCAAACTTACCTCCCTATTCCAGAGGTCACCTCGCTGAGGGGAAGTAGAACGCTCACAACTATTATGCCAACTATCGCACCTATCACCAGTATCGATAGGGGCTCCACCATCCTGATCCAAAAGTTTATCAGTCTAACCGCCTCCTTCCTGTATATCTGGGCTCCGAGATCGAGCATCCTCTCCAGCTCTCCGCTGGTCTCCCCGGTCTCCACTAGGCTGATGAAAAGCTGGGGGAAGAGTCCGGACCTCCTCAGCGTCCAGGAGAGCTCCCTTCCTCTTTCCACCTCCTGGGATAGTTCTTCCAAGATCTTCCTCATGTACGAGTTGGAGATACTCCTTACGGCTATGCTGTAAGCTGTCGTTATAGGAACGGCAGAGGCTAGTGTCATATACAGGGTGTAGGCGAACCTCGAGATGTTGAAGTAATAACCTATCCTTCCGACTACGGGGAGTTTAAGCAAGAACCTGTCTATCCTCTCTCTACCAAAGATCCTTTCCCTGTAGAGGAAGATAAGCACCAGGATAGGGGATAGGTAGAGCAGGTATGTAAGCATCTCCGAGAAGAGCACGATCGCTTTAGTTACCAAGGGTAGTTCTTTCCCAAACCCCTCCAAGACCTTCGCTATCCTCGGAACTACGAACTTTATGGCTACGAAGAGGGCAAATATACTGAAGCCTATAACTATGGAGGGGTATGTAACGGCGTTGAGTATCTTAGACTTCATCTCGGCAACTGTCTCCAAGTGCTTCCCAGCTATCTCGAATATCCTCTCAAGGTTCTCTCCCGTCTCCGCGGCGGAGAGCATCTCCGGAAGAAAGTCTGGGAAGATCCCGCTCCTCCTGAAGGCCGAAGACAGGCTCTCTCCCCTCTCTATACCCGACTTTATCTCGAGAAGGGCGCTCGATATTCTCTCATCCTCCGACTGGGTCGCCAGGAGTTCAAGGGCCCTCGAGAGAGGTATTCCAGACTCTAAAAGCAGTGCCAGCTGAAGAAGAACGAAGGAGAGATCCTCCTCGGAAGGCCCCCTGAGATGAAACTCCTTCTTCCAGAAAGGTCTTTCATCCTTAACCTCTTCCACGTGTAGTGGAACTACGCCCTCGCCCTTTAACCTGCTTAGGACCTCCTTCCTACTCGAGGCCTCGACCTTCCCCTTTACCCTCCTTCCTTCCTTCAAACCCTCGTAAAGGAACTCGGCCATCAGTAGATCCTCTTGTAGAGAACTCTGTTCCTGCTCCTATCGTAAACGATTTCGAGGGTCGTCTCAACGTCCCCGCTCTTCACCGTCGCCCTTATCCTGAAAGCGGTGCTCTTTACATCAACTAAGTCCCTTATCCTGTGGAGTATGTCGAAGGTAAAACCCTCCACGAGAACCAGGTCATCGACCTTTTTAAAAGGCTTAGAACTCCTGTACTCGATTATCCTGTCGGCGAGAGGACCGTCTATACGGGGGTCCAGGGCCATCAGAATATACTTTGGGGCCGTGTTCACGTTTATCCTGCCCGATGAATAGGTGGTAACGAGGCTAAGTAATCCAGGATAGCTCACGTCCCCCTCCTCCTTTCCGTACAGATCCTCGTCGCTCATCCCAAGGTATCTGAGCTCGTAAGGGCTATCCATCGGAGCTCCCTTTACAGGGAGCTCACTCTGAAAGTTGGGGGGCTCTTTACCTATCCACGCCAAGAGCCTTTCCGAATATCCTGGACTTATCTTAAGGAGCTCTAAAAGCCTCTCGAATATCTCCCTCTGAACATTTCCGTCCCCGACCGTGTTCAGGTTAAAGAACCTATCCTCATCGTTTATAACTACCTCGAGCTTTCCCTTCTCCGTTTCCACCAGGAAAGGCAGAGCCCAGGGATCCTGAAGGGTGTCTACGGATGCATCCTCTTTTCTCAGGGCGTTCAGAATGTAAGGGATAACAGAGGTAAGAACGTGGTAGGACTGCTGCTTTATGTAAACCTCCCTTACGAACCTCTCCGCCGAAGAGGAGGACTGAAGTGCGCTCACTACGAGACCACCGAGTGTAAGGAAGAAGGCAAGAACGAGGACTACTATCACCTAAACTACCTTGCCACCTCCCACTCGGTTATCAGCTGGTTTCCCCTCTTGAAGTG
>WFPN01000168.1 GCA_015487535.1 Aquificaceae bacterium | reverse complement strand
AGGGTTTCGATATATACATAAAGGAAGGCAGACATCCCGTCATAGAGGAGTTCACGAGGAACTACGTTCCCAACGACACGAACCTGACCGAAGACGAGTTCATACACGTAATAACGGGCCCGAACATGGCCGGCAAGTCCAGTTACATAAGGCAGGTGGCCCTGATAGTGCTGCTCGCCCACATGGGGAGCTTCGTTCCCGCTAAGGAGGCCAGGATCGGGAATATAGACGCCCTCTTTACAAGGATAGGCTCGGGAGACGTTCTCGCTATGGGGGTTTCCACCTTCATGAACGAGATGCTCGACGTTGCCAATATGCTTTCGAATGCTACAAGCAGGAGCCTTATAGTCCTGGACGAGATAGGAAGGGGAACCTCTACCTACGACGGAATAGCCATCTCTAAGGCACTCGTTGAACACATCTCGGAGAGGCTCGGTGCAAGGACCCTGCTCGCCACCCACTTCCTGGAGCTTACAGAGCTCGAAGGCAGGGTTAAAGGGGTTAAGAACTACCACATGGCGGTCAGCGAGGACGATAGAGGCATAGTCTTCCTTTACACGCTCGTTCCGGGAAGGGCCGAGGGTAGCTTCGGTATAGAGGTGGCGAAGATGGCCGGGCTCCCCCAGGAGCTCATAGACAGGGCTAGAGAGATACTCCTTACGCTGGAAGATACAGCCATTCCAGTCCTCGAGGAGACCTTCAAGAAGTCCGAGGAGAACCTGGAGATGGCCGAGATAAGATCCATACTGGATGAGATACTCTCGATAGACGTTGCAAACATTACACCTTTACAGGCTCTGATCAAGCTCGCAGAGATAAAGGAGAGGATCGCAAAGGTTAGGAACTCGATATGATCTTAGGGAAGTCCTCGAACGAGGATAGCTTGAGGATCCGGCAGGGCAGCTGAGAAAATATATAAAAGGAGGTGCTTTTAGGATGAGAGGCTTTGTGCTTTTCCTTCTGATGATTGGAATGACCTTCGCCGTGACGAAGGAGGAGTTTAAAAGGGACAGGGAGTACGTGAGCAGGGTTGAGAAGAGGCTCGAAGAGCTAGACAGACTCGCTCAGAAGGAGGGTCCAAAGTCAGAGATAATAGATGAGCTTAACTCTTACGGGTATCCGCTCCACACACTGAAGGATAAGTACCTGATGGAGAGTGGGGAAAGGTACGAGAGGTTCTACGAGAGGGTAAAGAGGGCCTACGACAAGGTTCTGTACGTGAAGAGGGGAATATTTCCCAAGGTTCTAAAGAAGGAGATAGAGGATCTCCACGTCCCGGTGTGCGATGTCAGGGCCGAAGGAAAGAATAGGGAGACGCTAACCATAGTTATGAAGAACCCTAAGAACGAGAAGGACGTCATGAAGGTGATGACCCAAACCCAGCTCCAGTACGTTCATCTCCTCGGGGTTGAAGAGGTAAAGTTCGAGAAGTGCAGATGATAAGATAGATTGAGGAGGTAAAGGATGGAGATCTACTGCGACGGAGAGAGGGTTTTTATCTCGAGAGATTACAGGGTGGAGGGCCTATCCAAGAAAGAACTCCTCGAGCGCTCGGAAGAGAAGGTGGTGTGGCAGTCGGAGAAGCTATCGGAGACGCCCAGAAGACTAACCAACACAAGGTACCACCTGGTAGGGGCAGGAGGAAGCAAGCTTATCAGAATGGACAGGAGAAGCGGCGAGACTGTGGAGATAGATGTGGGGAACGAGGTAAAGGACATCGCAAGCGATCTTAGGGATGTGTTCTTTGTTACCGCAGAGGGTATCTACAGGGTTCCCGCGGAACGGTTCGTAGAGTCGGAGGTCGTCAGGTATCCTGTGTCCGACACCCTCGATAAACCTATAAAATCGATAGACGTGCTCGGGGACACGCTTTTCGTTATCGCAGGGAACTTCCTCTACAAGCTGACCGTTGGGGGTGAAAAGCTGTCCGAGAAAGCCCTCGTCGATGGGGTGAAGGTTCTATCGGACTACGAAGGGCCGGTAGCCCTGACAGATAAGGAGATACTCTACCTCACTGAGGATATGGAGGTTCTCTCCAACGGGAGTTACGAGGGTGTGTATATAAAGGCGGAGCACGGGGCGTACAACACCTTTGTCCTCTCCGACTCTACCTTCAGTGTCTTTGGAAAGACCGGACAGAGGTACGCTCACGTGGAGGGGGCCCATTACTCGAGCTTTACCGAAGGGTTGAACCATATATACTTCTACGATGAGGAGGAGAAGGGCATATCCATCGCCGGTAAGAAGGACCTGTTGGGAGACAACTTCCAGGAGATAGACCTTACCACGGTCGTTGGTATAGTGATGGGATCCCTTATGCTGGCCGAGAGGGAAGGCGCTGAGGTTCTGCTTAGGGAGGAGAAAGGTTTTATCGACGCACATATAAACGGTGAGCACGTACCTATAGAGAGGGTGATGCTGAAGCTCTCCAAGTACTTCCCCGAGGTCTTTTATCTTTACAAGAACCCCGGATACTACGACGAGATAGAGAGCTTTGCCGAGAGGTTCGATCTATTAAAAGTCGAGGGAAAGGATGTTAGATTGAACACAGATCTTTTAGAGAGGCTCGTCGGGCTCCACTCGTCCTTCAAGACCTTTGGAGAGGATATAGCGAAGGATATCATCGGTTTGGCGGTCAGATGATTTCCACCGCCCTCTCCCCCTCCTCTACATGACCGCAGTGGAATGCCTCTCTTCCCAGGATTTCAAGAGCCCTCTCCTTATCGCTCCCTGAGACCACAGCTATCATACCCACGCCCATATTGAAGGTTCTGAACATCTCCCTCTCCTCTATATTTCCGAGCTTCTGTATCCATCCGAAGACGGGGTTTTCCGGAATGCTACCCTTCTCCACAACCGCCTTAACGCCTTCTGGGAGGACCCTTATAAGGTTTTCGGGTATTCCGCCCCCGGTTATATGGGCGAGTGCCTTTACCTTCACCTTCTCTTTGAGCTTTTTAACCTCCTTCGTGTATATCCTCGTGGGCGTTAGGAGAACTTCACCCACGGTCTTCCCAAGCTCCTCGACTTTATCCGTCAGCTTAACCCCTCTGTCCTTTAAAACTTTCCTGATCAGGGAAAAGCCGTTGCTGTGGAATCCGGACGACCTTATGCCTATCAGGACGTCCCCCGGCGAAACCTCCTTCCCGGTTATAACCTCCTCCCTCTCACACACTCCCACGCAGAAGCCGGCAAGGTCATAGACTCCTTCGGGGTAGAATCCCGGCATCTCCGCGGTCTCGCCCCCGGCGAGGAAAACCTCACCTCTCCTGCATCCTTCGATGATTCCATCTATCACCCTCTTGAGAACCTCGAGATCTATCTTCCCCGTAGCTATGTAATCGAGAAAGAAGAGGGGATCGGCTCCCGTTGTCAGGACGTCGTTTACATTCATGGCGACAAGATCTATCCCAACGGTGTCATGTACTCCGAGCTCCTGGGCCACCTTTAGCTTAGTTCCAACGCCGTCGGTAGAGGAGAAGACCACCGGTTCCCTGTAGCCCTTTATGGGAAAGCCGCTCGCAAAGCCTCCGAACTCGGTGAGGGCCCCTTTCGGAAACGTACTCTTTACCCTCTCCTTTATGTACCTTACGAACTCGTTAGCCTTGTCTATATCTACACCAGCGTCCTTGTAGGTGGTCAAGATCCGTTCCTCCTGAAGTAAAACTCTTCAACCACGGTGTATATAGGTCCTATGCTGGTGAGGGAGCTCGATATTAAGGCTATCCTGTCCACCACCTCCTCACCGAAGTTGAAGTTCCTGTACCTGTTCATGAATCCTCCCAGCTTTCTCCTGTCCGCTTCCTTTATCCTGCATACCGTAACGT
>WFPN01000167.1 GCA_015487535.1 Aquificaceae bacterium | reverse complement strand
GGAGAAGGATCTCGAGGAAAGGTCCCTTTCGGCTATGGTTAGGAGGGTGGACACAAGAGATCTCCCCTCAAAGCTCTTGGAAAAGCTGGAGAGCGATGTGTGGGAGGATGTGGCCAGGAGGTGCTTGGCCTGCGGGAGCTGTGCTATGGTGTGTCCCACCTGCTTTTGCTACGAGGTGGTAGATGACATAACCCTGGATGGATCCGCGTCCGTGAGGTTCAGGAGGTGGGATGTCTGCTTCAGGGAGGAGTTCTCCGCTATCCACGGCAGCCCCATAAGAAAAAGTGTTGCCTCCAGATACAGGCAGTGGCTCTTGCACAAGTTCTCTTACTGGGTGGATCAGTTCGGTGAGCTGGGTTGTGTAGGGTGCGGGAGATGTATAACCTGGTGTCCGGTAGGCATTGATATAACGGAAGAGGTAAAGAGGCTTTTATCCGATGGATAGTCCCTTCCTGCTTAGAAAGGGGGTTATAAGGGAGGTTATTCCAGAGAACGAGAACACAAAGCGCTTCCTTATAGAGGTGGAGGAGTTCCCTCCCTTCAAGCCCGGCCAGTTCAACATGCTCTATGTTTACGGCCAGGGTGAGGTTCCTATATCCATAAGCTCGATGAGGAGGGACCTGGTTGAGCATACTGTCAGGCTGGTGGGCGAGGTAACTGAGGACCTCTTCTCGATGAAGGAAGGAGACGTTATAGGCGTGAGGGGTCCCTACGGGAGTCACTTCCCTCTGGAGTTGTTCAGGGGTTTCGATCTGGTCCTCGTTGCAGGGGGCCTAGGTCTTGCGGATATAAAACCTGTGGTCGAGTACGTTGTGGAACGAAGGGAAGATTACAGCAGAGTGTATCTTCTCGTTGGTGCGAAGAACCCTGCGGGTCTCCTTTACAGGGAGAGGTACGGGGAGTGGATGGGTAAAGGTATAGATCTACTTCTTACCGTGGACAGGCCTGAGGGTTCATGGGAAGGCCATGTGGGGGTCGTTACGGATCTCTTTGAGTTCGTTGATGTGGATCCGCAGAAAACGGTCGGCATGATGTGTGGTCCCGAGGTGATGATGTACTTTACAGTTAGGAAGTTCCTCGAGATAGGGGTCGAGGAAAGCAGGACATTCCTATCCATGGAGAGGCATATGAAGTGTGCCGTGGGAACGTGCGGGCACTGCCAGTTCGGTTACACCTTCGTCTGTAAGGACGGCCCGGTCTTTTCCTACGCCAGGATAAAGCCTATCTTCGGCGTGAAGGAGCTCTGACGATCTCGATGAAGTGTGATGCGCAGGATATGCAGGGGTCGAAGTTTCTGATGAGCTTCTCTGCGTTCTTTCTAAGATCTCCCCTCAAGATCCTGAGACCTAGCAGGAGATCCTCCTCCATGGCCCTCTGGTTCTGGGAGGTAGGTGGAACTATCTTTGAAAACTCCACAATCCCTTCTTTGTTTACCCTGTACCTGTGGAAGAGGATGCCCCTTGGGGCTTCGGTTATGCCTATGCCCTCACCCTCCTTCACTTGGAAATCCACGTAAGGTGCTCCCAGCTCCGTTCTCTCCAGCATCTTTTTAGCCTCTCCAAGGGCGTAGATGACCTCGACCATTCTGGCCAGAATGCTCTTGAAGGGATTGGTGCTCGGCAGATGATCCTTCACCTTCTCCCTGATCTCCTCGGGCAGTTTCTCAAAGTTGTTGCTCACCCTAGCAAGAGCCCCGACCTCGTAGCTTTTCCCGTCCTTTAACCTCGAGTAAAGGGCTGTAGAGTGGGGAAGCTGGTACTCCTCAAACCACCCTTCATACTCCTCCTTATCTATCTCGGTCCCGTCCGAGCAAACTATCCTCCCCTCCATTATCGGGTACTCATCAACTTCTCCCAGAGACACGAGGAGTCTGTCCTTCTCAACGTGAGGATAGGGAAGGGACAAGAGCTCGTCCAGTACGTCCCAGGCTAGGCTGTAAGCCTCCTCTATATCTTCCATTACCCCCTCCAACGCCCTTTCGGACGGTAGCCTGTAAAAACCCCCCACCCGAACGTTTACAGGATGTATGGACCTTCCTCCTATGGTCTCTATTATCGAGTTTCCAACCTTCCTTATCCTTAGACCGGCCTCTATAAGATCCCTTCTCACCTTGGCGAGATCTAAGAAGCTCTCCCTGTCGAAGAAGTCCGGCAGATGTAGGAAAAATATGTGGGCCGCGTGGCTGGAGATCCACTCACCGCAGTAGAGCGCCCTCCTCAGCTTCCTCAAGTGGGGAGGTACATTTACATCAAAGATCTTCTCGAAGGCTTCTACAGCCGTTATCTGGTAAGCGACCGGGCAGAGGCCACATATCCTAGCCACTATATCTACGACCTGATCCGGCCTCTTTCCAACCAGGAGTCTTTCGAAGAACCTGGGCGGTTCGAATATCTCGAGTCTAACATCTCTCACCTTTTCCCCTTCGGTAAACACGAGGACACGTCCGAGGCCCTCAACCCTGGTGAGAGGATCTACCCTAACTTCCCCCAAGTTCTCCCTCCAGCATGTTCCTGAACTCCTCGGCGTAAGCGTTCTCATTTTCAAATAGTCTGCGAACCTCCTCCTCACTCAGCCCCATGTTCCTGAACCAGCTGACCAGAGAGCTCACGTTGGGATCCTTGCACGGCCCAAAACACCCGTAGCACCCCCTCTTCACGGATGGACACAGAGCCCCACACCCCGCCCTCACCACAGGACCCAGACACGGGATCCCGTAGGCGTCCATAACGCAAACATTTCCCCTTAGCTTGCATTCCATACACAGAGGATAGCTTGGTATCTCAGGT
>WFPN01000166.1 GCA_015487535.1 Aquificaceae bacterium | reverse complement strand
TGCTGTTCCTCCGAGCGCTATATTATAACAGAAGGAGGTGGGAGATATGCCTCTGTACGTCATGCTAACTAAAATATCACCCTACGCTGTCAAGAACTTAGAAAAACTGAAGGAGATCGAGCAGCAGGCTGAAAAACTCATCGAAGAGAACTGTCCCAGCGTGAAGTGGGTCATGAACCTGGTTGTTTTCGGGCCCTACGACTACCTGGACATATTCGAAGCCGAGAGCGACGAGGAGGCGGCTAAGGTCGCCATGATAATAAGATCCTTCGGACACGCAACCACCGAGACCTGGCCCGCTATCCAGTGGAGGGACTTCAAAGACATAATAGGGACGATAAAGGGAGTTCCAGGCGGGAGGTGATCACTTCTTCCTCTTGGGCGCCAGGGTGAATATGAGAAAGGGCCCCTCTTTCTTGGGAGGTACCTCCACCTCGCTCACGTCCTGAAGCTCCTCGATTATCCTCTTAAAGAGCTTCTCTCCGAGCTCCGGATGTATGTTCTCCCTTCCTCTGAACCTTATCCTCACCCTCACCTTATCTCCGTCCTCTAGGAATTCTCTCATGTGTTTCAGCTTCACCTGAAGATCGTGCTCGTCTATCCTCACCTTCATCCTTATGTCCTTGACCTCTATCTGATGCTCCCTCTGCTTCTTCCTGGCCTCCCTCTCCTTCTTCTTTAGCTCGTATTTAAACTTCCCGTAGTCCATTATCTTGCACACAGGCGGCCTGGCCTGGGGTGCTATTTCTACCAGATCGAGACCTCTCTCCTCAGCCAAGGCGAGGGCTTCGCTTATAGGGACTATCCCTATCTGCTGACCGGTTTCGTCTATAAGCCTCACCTCCTTTGCTCTTATCTGCCTGTTCACCCTGTAGTCCTGAAGCTTGCTCATACAACCTCCTTGATAAGGATAATGGTCGATAGGAAAAGGTTAGCGAAGAGAACGGCCGTAGATAGGTAAGAAACCCTCCTGAAGAGGGTTCTTTGGGGAGAGTTGAAATCGTACAGTTCTATATTTCCCAACTCTCTCTTATACTTTTTAAGCCACATGGATATTGCCACGTTCAGTCCGAGCCCCAGCAGAAGTAATAATCCCAACCATTTTTCGCCCAATATAAGATACACCAACAGGAGGAAAAAAGCAATCTTGTAAAAGCGCCACAGGATACGCCCGTAAAAGCTCCCGGCGATGTCTTTGTTCCTCTCGGTTCTAAGCAGGGTGGGGGCAACGGCGAAAACTATGAGAAAGAGCGAGCCTACATAAAAGGACAGGAAGATTACCTCCATCCCCTAACCTTCTTCCTCGTCTCCGTTCTTACGAACCTGAAGAGAAAGCCGGACAGAAACAGAACCGTGATAAGACCTATGATGGCTAGGATGAGGATGTACTTCATCTTGGTTTATTGTGCAAGGCTTCTGATTTATCCCAAAGGTAAACTATGCTGATCAATATTGCCATAGCAAATACCAAGCTTATGAGCGTATATGTGAACTCGTTCAACTCCGACTACCTCCCTTACTAATCCAATATAAACCCACCACGCTTAGAAGCACACCAACTCTAAAAGCCAAGATAGTATTGTAATCGAACTTGCCCTTGAGCAGTGGATAAACTATGCCTACGAGAACCGTTCCTTTAGATATGTCCATGAGGTATTTACCGAGTTCTTTATATGCCTCCGGACTCATACCACCTTCTCGGCGTGTCTGGAGGCGTGGCATTGGATGTTCACCGCAACGGGAAGGGAGGCTATGTGGCAGGGGTACATCTCTACCTTAACGTCCACAGCGGTCACGCTGCCGCCAAAACCCATCGGCCCGAGGCCGAGCTTGTTTATATCCTCGATGAGCTCTTCCTCTACCTTCCTGATCAAAGGATCGGGATGTCGCTCCCCGTGAGGCCTAAGGAGGGCCTTCTTGGCAAGGTAAGCGCACATCTCGAAGTTCCCGCCTATACCGACACCAACTGTAAGGGGAGGACAGGCGTTGGGTCCGGCGTTCTTCACCGTTTCCAGAATAAACCTCTTGGCACCCTCCCATCCGTCCGCTGGCTTTAGCATAGCGAGGCGTGAGGTGTTCTCGGAACCGGCTCCCTTGGGAGCAACCGTAATCTTTATCCTGTCTCCTGGGACCACCTCGGTGTGGATTATAGCGGGCGTGTTGTCCCCCGTGTTCTTCCTCTCAAAAAGCGGGTCCCAGACCATAGAAGCCCTGAGGTAGCCTTCCTTGGTTGCCCTTCTCACGCCCTCGTTCACAGCTTCTTCGAGAGATCCACCCTCTATAACCACCTCCTGACCAACCTCGAGGAAGACCACCGTAACACCGGTATCCTGACAGTAGGGCATCTGCTCCTCGACAGCGGTCCGGGCGTTTTCGAGTATCTGCACCAGAACCTCTCTCCCTAAGGGGGACTCCTCCTTCTTTATGGCCTCTTCGAAGAGGGCAACCGTCTCCTTGGGGAGTTCGTAGTTAGCCTTTATGGTAAGCTCCTTTACAGCCTCTATAATCTCTTCAACTTGGACTCTTCTCACCGAGCATCACCTCCGCAACTTCAACACCTTTCTTAACAGACTCGACAGATCTCTCCCACATCTGCCTCTCCTCTTCTATCATGGGCACCTTTATTATGTCTTCAACCCCGTTAGCACCGAGCTTTACGGGAACTCCAACGCAGAAGCCCTTTACCCCGTAGTACTCTCCGGCCTCCCCGTCCAAGTAAACGGAACAGGGGAGTATCCTTCTGCTGTTGGTGACCAGGGCCTCCACCATGTCCACAACCGCCGCGGCGGGAGCGTAGTAAGCCGACGTTCCCATGAGGTTCACTATCTCGCCGCCTCCGAACCTCGTCCTGTGTATTATCTCCTGTAGCTTCTCCTTAGGGATAAGGTCCTTCAGGGGTATGCCCCCTACGTTGGAGATCGATATAAGGGGTACCATCTCGTCGCCGTGCCCACCGATAACGTAGGCGTGGATGTCCTTCGGAGAAACCCTGAGCTCCTCAGCTATGAACGTCTTGAACCTGGCGGAGTCCAGAACCCCTGCCATCCCTATGACCCTGCTCGCAGGAAAGCCGCTGAGCTTGACCGCCGCGTAGGTCATTATGTCAACGGGATTAGTAACAACTATGAGGATAGAGTTCGGGGCGTACTGACGGACCCTGGATATGATCGTGGATAGTATCCGTATGTTTGCCTCCAAGAGATCCTCCCTCGACATGCCGGGTCTTCTGGGAAATCCGGCGGTTATAACCACTATATCGCTGTCCACTATAGGTTCGTAACCGTCCCCTTCGGGGGTGACCGTAAAGCCGTCTATCTTGGTGTCTATATCCATGGCTGCGATCATCTGCTTCATGTCTAGGGCCTTTCCCTTAACCGGCTCGAAGATCTTGTCACCGTCCCTTCTCGGTATGTCGAATATCCTCACGTCAGCAAAGCCCTTTATCGCAAGCAGGC
The DNA here is from genome assembly GCA_015487535.1 of Aquificaceae bacterium. Classification (GTDB taxonomy): domain Bacteria; phylum Aquificota; class Aquificia; order Aquificales; family Aquificaceae; genus Hydrogenivirga. Next base: position 996 of record WFPN01000166.1, on the reverse strand, counting down.
TCGCCACGTGCTCACCAACGTTTCCCGCTCCCACCACCGATACGACCTTTCTGGTAGCCATCTTTCACCTCCTCAGCTTGTAACCTCCTGAGCCTGCTTCCTCTTTATGTAGTTCAGCCTTCCACCGCCTAGGAGAACCTCCACCTGGTAGGGGGTTAGGTTGTACCTGCACAGGATCTCCTCTCCCGTGGTTTTGTTGATCACCACTATCTCCTTGCCTTCCTTAAGTCTCCTGGTAAGCTCGGGGATCTCTATCTCGTCTCCTAGGGTGAACTTGTCGTAGTCCTCCTTGTTCACAAACTCCAGAGGAACTATCCCGAAGTTCACAAGGTTGGCGTGGTGTATCCTCGCAAAGGACTTGGCTATAACAGCTCTCACCCCTAGGAACCTGGGAGCTAAGGCCGCGTGCTCTCTCGAGGATCCCTGTCCGTAATTCTCTCCTCCTATTATCACCCCGGCCTTACCCTTCTCCTTTATCGCCTTTATTCTAGGAACGAACTCGGGGTCCACGTAGTGATAGACGTACTCGGAGATCGCGTATATGTTCGACCTGAGGGGAAGTATCTTGGCTCCCGCGGGCATTATGTGGTCCGTGGTTATGTTGTCCCCAACTATCAGGGCCACCTCGGCCTCGAGCTTCTCCGGCAGCTCGTCGAAGGGTGGCAGAGGCTTTATGTTGGGACCCCTGTAGATCTCAACCTTCTCCGCCTCCTCGGGAGGAAGGGGCTCTATGAAGGCCTCGTCCCCATAGGGGAACCTCTCGGGCATCTCAACCCTTATCCACTTTGCCCCTATCTCCTTAGCGAGTCTCCTGGGATCCACTATCTCCCCTGCGATCGCGCAGGCCACACAGGTTTCCGGTGAGGCAAGATACACCTTGGCATCTGGAGTTCCAGACCTTCCCTCGAAGTTCCTGTTGAAGCTCCTAACCGAGACTCCTCCACTCGGAGGGGCGTATCCCATACCTATGCAGGGGCCACAGGCGCTCTCGAGTAT
>WFPN01000165.1 GCA_015487535.1 Aquificaceae bacterium | reverse complement strand
TCTGGGGGCTTCGCCCCTCTCAAGGACGTTTACAAGACCACGGTTTACAGGCTCGCAAATTACAGGAATTCCATACAACCAGTTATACCGGAGAGGGTCTTCAAGAAACCACCCTCTGCGGAGCTCAGGCCCGGCCAGACCGACCAGGACACGCTCCCTCCCTACGAGATCCTCGATCCCATACTGAAGCTCTTTATAGAGGAGAACGCCTCGGTGGAGGAGATAGTGGGGAGAGGCTTCGAGAGGGAAACGGTCCTGAAGGTGGTGAGCATGGTAAAAAAGGCCGAATACAAGAGGAAACAGGCTCCCATAGGTATAAAGATCACGCCGAGGGCCTTCGGCAAGGACTGGAGGATGCCGGTGGTGAACAAGTTCAGCTTTTAGGAGGTTGGTATGTTCGGAGATCTTTCAATAGAGCAGATAAAGGAAGACGTTCTCGAGGTCTGCAACAGGATGGGCCTTCCCCTCAGAGAGGTCTACGTGAGCGCGGACTTCCAGGAGGAGGTCTATCAGGTTGAGGTTGAGCTGTTCAAGGAGTACGAGAGCCTGGAGGAGCTCCTCAGGGAGGAGCTGGAGATAGAGGAGAACCTAAAGAGTGCTTACGGAGACAAGATATCGGTGAACATAATAAGCGTCGAAGAAGAAGACTGACATGCTCAATCCGGACCAAGAACGCGTGGTCAGGCACCACGGCAAACCTCTCCTGGTAGTAGCAGGGGCGGGATCGGGTAAGACCAAAACCCTAGCCCACAAGGTCGAGTTCATACTCGAGGAGCTGAAGATACCTCCCGAGAACATCCTCTGCATAACCTTTACCAACAAGGCGGCGAGGGAGATAAAGGAGAGGGTATCGTCCGTAACAGGAAAGGAACTCCCCTGGACGGGCACATTCCACTCGGTAGCCTACAGGCTCCTCAGATCCAAGATTGGTATCAGCTTCAGCGTCGCGGACGAGTCTGACACAAGATCCATACTGACGGCCATAATGAAGAGCGTGGGCATCCCAAGGGAGGATTACGATAAGGTCCGCAGCTTTATATCACGCGTAAAAGAGGATCTCAAGGAACCTGCCTCCCCCGAGATGAGAGAGATCTTCGATACATACCAGAGAACCTTAAGGGAGAACGGCCTTATGGACTTTTCCGACCTCCTATACGAGATTTACCTTCACATAAGGAAGGATGAGATGCTGAGGGAAAGCTTCAGGAAAGAGTTTCGCTTTATCTTGGTAGACGAATACCAAGATACAAACACGGTCCAGTACGAGATCCTGAAGCTCTTGTCGGGCAGAGATGTATGCGTTGTGGGAGATCCAAACCAGTGCATATACGAGTGGAGGTTCGCACGTCCGGACAACATACTGCGCTTTATAGAGGACTTCGACCCCGACATAGTGAAGCTACAGACCAACTACCGCTCAAAGGGATACATCCTCTCACTGGCCAACTCTATACTGGACAAGGCCAGAGCCAGATGGAAGGATCTAATACCCACGCTCAAGCCCGTCAGGGATATGGGAGAAAAGCCTGTGGTGAGGAGGTTCGAGAGCGAGAGGGAGGAAGCCATCTGGATAGGCGAGGAGATAAAGCGTTTATCCGAGAGCTTCAACCTGAAGGATATAGCGATCCTTGTCAGGGTCTCCTTCATCACCGACGTTATAGAAAGCACTCTCTTCAGGCTGGGTATTCCGTACAGGGTTGTGGGAGCGCTGAGGTTTTATGAGAGGCCGGAGGTTAAAAACCTGCTCTACCTCCTGAGGCTGCTCCTGAACCCCTCCGACGAGATGGCCGCAAAGAAGGTCGTGGAGGTGTTCGCAAGGGGCGTGGGGGAGAGGACCTTCGAAAGGGTGAGAGAGCATTACAGGGGTGATTGGATAGAAGCCCTCCGTAAGGCCGGCGAGAGCATCCCCAATCCTAGGGGACAGAGCCTATGCGAGCTCTCAGACCTCCTCTGCAAGCTCAGAGATGTTGAGTATCCGAAGGCCCTGGAAGAGGCTATTTCGCGAACACGTTACCTGGAGTATTTGAGCAGCAAGTACAAGGGGGATATCCAGGACAGGGTGGAGAACGTTAGGGAGCTCCTGAGGATAGCCCGGGAGAGTTTTAAGGAGGGTAACACACTCGAGGATTTTCTGAGCGAAGCTATGCTTCTTTCTTCGGAGGAGAAGGAGGAGGAAGCCGTAAGTCTCATGACGATCCACTCCGCTAAGGGTCTGGAGTTCCCGGTGGTTTTTCTTCCCCGTCTTGAGGAGGAGGTGCTCCCTCACAGGTCGGCGACCGAAGACGAGGACGAACTCGAGGAGGAAAGGAGACTGTTCTACGTTGCGGTTACAAGGGCAAAGGAGAAGCTATATCTCTCCTACACGAGGGCCAAGGGAAGGAGGCCGAGCAGGTTCCTCTCGGACATACCCAAGAGCCTGCTAAATCTGGAACATTTCAGGAAGAAGAGATCGAAGACAACCTACGCGGTAGAGCTGAGGCCGAACTCGAGGGTCAGGGAAGGTATCCTGGTCAGCCACAAGGTCTTTGGCGTAGGGAAGGTTTTAAGTGTGGACGGGGAGAGGGCGGAGGTGGACTTCCAGGGGAAGATCAAGAGGATACACACCTCCTTCCTGGAGCCTATGAGTTAGGAAACCCTAAGGAGGGCCTTTACGTGGTCCTCCATGTTTTCCTTAACGTAGGTGGGCGTTCTCAACCTCCTCTTTCTGTCCGGCCTCTTCTTGGTGTTGTAGTGGGATCCTCCGGACCTCCACCTCTTTATCTTACCCTTGGCCGTTACCTTGAACCTCTTCTTCGCCGATCTGTTGGTCTTTAGCTTCACCTTGGCCATGCTGTTCCTCCGAGCGCTATATTATAACAGAAGGAGGTGGGAGATATGCCTCTGTACGTCATGCTAACTAAAATATCACCCTACGCTGTCAAGAACTTAGAAAAACTTAAGGAGATCGAGCAACAGGCTGAAAAACTCATCGAGGAGAACTGTCCCAGCGTGAAGTGGGTCATGAACCTGGTTGTTTTCGGACCTTACGACTACCTGGATATATTCGAAGCCGAGAGCGACGAGGAGGCGGCTAAGGTCGCCATGATAATAAGATCCTTCGGAC
>WFPN01000164.1 GCA_015487535.1 Aquificaceae bacterium | reverse complement strand
GGGTTTACAACACAAGTCAGTTCGTTGGGGCCTTCGTCGGAGGCGCGATGGGAGGCCTGTTCCTCAAGTTCGGAACAACCTATATGCTGGTAACTAACCCGTTCCTTTCCGTTGTCTGGCTCCTTTTGGTTTACGGCTGGCTATCGGGAATGAAGGTCGAGAGCGGCTGATAGCTTCCTCTGACAGGAATCGCAAAAGAATCTCGTCTTTCTGTCCACATCGGAAAGGGAATTGGAGAAGCTCATCACGCACCTTGGATCCTGGCAGTGGGTCAGTCCAAATGTATGCCCGAGCTCGTGGTTCACCTCCTTGAAGGTCCTCTCGAAGAGCAGCCTTTCATCTTCGCTGTGCAGCCTGAACACACTGACCACAGCGTTCCTCCCTCCCAGCTGTGCCTCCCCGAAGACAAAGTTAAGACCCTCCTCATAGAGATCGAAGCTGACCACGGCAAGGAGCTTCACGAGGTTCGGAAAGCTCACACCCTCAAGGTATCTCAGAAGAGTTCCGGCGTGATACTGGTTCCTCTTAGGATTGAAACCGAGCCTTGGCGGGAACGGGACAGAGGACACCCTGACCCCGAGGCCGAAGATCTCCTTAACGTTCCTGGCCGTTCCCAGAAGCAGTCTTCCCTCCACGTCCCCGAAGGAGGTTATGTAGATGTACCCCATAGGTAGATTTTACTTTCTGAGGTAGTGGAGAACCAACAACGCGATAGCGAGCGTTATGGAAGCATCGGCCACGTTGAAGGCCGGCCAGTAGAGATCTCCGAGATGCAGATGTATAAAGTCCCTAACCTTCCCCAAAAAGAGCCTGTCGTAGAGATTTCCGAGGGCCCCTCCGGCTATAAGACCCATTGCAAGGATAACCTTCAAATCACCGTTTCGCTGAGAGTATATGTATGTAACTACGAAGGCGATCACGGGTGTGAGCGTGAGGAGGGGGATCCTGATGATGTCCGGCAGATCGGAGAAGAAACCGAAGGCGGCCCCCCTGTTGTGTATCAGGAACAGCTTGAGAAAAGGCAGGACATCGTAGCTCCTCTCGGAGAGGTAGATCTCGGCGAGCCTTTTGGTGAAAAGGTCGAGAAGTACAACGACTGTAAGGGTGACTATGTATATCAGAGAGCTTCCTCTAAGGATCTTTCCCACACCTCCTTGAGCCTTTCCACATCCTCCTCTAGGAGGAGCTTTCCGTTGTAGCTTAGCCTTAAAACCCTGTCCTGTATTATCCTCCCCACGTACATCCAGTCCACGCCCCTGTCCTCTAGAAAGTCTTTAACCTCGTCGGTCATCGAACTCTCGACGCTTATAACCACCCTGGTCGGCATCTCTGAGAACAGAAAAACGTCGGGCCTCTCGTCCCCGTAAAGCTCTAGCTCTGCTCCAAAGCTCGTGGGGAAGAGACTCTCGAGGACGTTCACTAACAGCCCTCCCGTGGAGATATCGTGGGCCGACAGCACCATATCCCTCTGGACGAGCTCGATGAGGGTATCTATTAGAACCTTCTCCTTCTCAAGATCTACTCTCGGAACCTCTCCCTTGACGAGCCCGTGAACCGTCTTCAGGTACTCGCTCCCACCCAGGTTCGAGGGCCTGTTGAGGTCTCCTATCATCAGGATATCCCCTGTGGATAGGTAGGCTATGTCCAGATGTTTTTCTACGCTCTCCAGCACCCCCACGCAGACGACCACGGGGGTAGGATAGACGTTGCGGATCTCATCTTTGTCCACCGTCTCGTTGTATAGGGAGACGTTCCCACTCACCACGGGAACGTTCAGCTTTTTGCAAGCCTCGGCCATGCCCTCGACAGCCTTCACGAACTGCCACATTATCTCGGGTCGCTCAGGGTTGCCGAAGTTTAGACAGTCTGTTATAGCCAGAGGCCTCGCACCCACGCAGGCCACGTTTCTGCAGACCTCTGCGACCACGTACTTTCCACCCTCGTAGGGGTCGAGGAAAACCATCCTCCCGTTACCCTCGCAGGATATCGCTATTCCCTTCTCCGATCTGAGCTCGGGCCTCACAACCCACTTTATCCTGAGGACGGCCGCGTCCCCTCCCGGTTT
>WFPN01000163.1 GCA_015487535.1 Aquificaceae bacterium | reverse complement strand
TACCCCGAGAACAAACACTTCAGGCACTCTCCAACGGTCCTGAACGTGGCCTACAACACGATCATGTTCTGGGACGGGAGGGTCAAGACACTGGAGGAGCAGGCCAAAAAGCCCATAGCCTCGCCCTTCGAGATGAACATGAACTACGACCTTCTGGAAGAGAGGCTAAAGAAGATACCAAAGTACAGGGAACTCTTTAGAAAGGCCTTCCCGGAGGACAAGGATCCGATAAACATCGATAACATCGCCAAGGCGATAGCCGCCTTCGAGAGGACGATAGTCTGCAACGACTCGCCCTTCGACAAGTACATGCGAGGGGACAAGAACGCTATGGACGAGCTTCAGATCAAGGGGATGAAGCTATTCATAGGCAAGGCCGGATGTGTTCAGTGCCACAACGGTCCCAACTTCACCGACGAGAAGCTCCACGTCACGGGTGTCCCTAAAAACAGGGTAGAGGACGACGCCCTCGTCAGGGTTACGAGGAATTTCGTCGTTAAAAGTAACGGCTTCAAGAACCCTGACAGGTTCGATAGGGACTTGGGCCTCTACTTCATAACCAAGAAGGAGAAGGATAAGGGGGCCTTCAAGACCCCTACACTTAGGAACGTTGCCCTCACTCCGCCTTACATGCACAACGGGGTCTTTAAAACCCTCAGGGAGGTGGTGGAGTTTTACAACAAGGGAGGAGGGGACGTTCCCAACAAGGATCCTAGGCTGAAGCCCCTTAACCTGACCGAGGAGGAGAAGGAGGCTCTGGTGGCCTTCTTGGAGGCCCTCACCTGCGATACGGTTCCCTACGTGGAGGAGCCGGAGCTTCCGCCCTTTGAAGGAGAAATTGTGAAGGGAGGTGGTTGAGATGAAGATGGACAGGAGAAAGCTGATCAAGGTCTCGGCCAAGGCGGGCATGGCCGCTTTCACAGCCTCGGCTCTGTCGCCCTTCTTAGGTATGGTCAATGTGGCCGAGGCTGTCACCTCCAGAAGGAGCAAGATAACGCCCTTTAACTTCGTTGTCGTTGGTGATGCCCACCTTTACGAGATGCCCAACCATAGGTTCGACAAGACCTTCTCAAGGGCCATAGAGGACATAATCAAGATGAGGCCCAAACCCGACTTCGTTCTATTCATAGGGGACCTGGCCCAGTTCGGTAAGGCGAAGGAGCTCGAAAAAGGGAAGAGGTTCCTCGACAAGTTAGAGAGAGCCGGCATCAAGTACTTCATAATCCCCGGAGAGCACGACTGGTACCTGGACATGGGCAAGACCTGGAAGAAGATGTTCGGGAAACCTTACTGGAGCTTCGACCACAAGGGTGTTCACTTCATAGGTATGAACTCTATCCTCGTTGAGGACTACTGGACGGCGAGAAACATGTCTCCTTGGGAGAGGATGCTCGCGATAGCTGAGCTAGAGTGTCACATATGCGGTCTCTGGGGGGTTGGAGAGGAGCAGCTCGAGTGGCTCGAGAGGGACGTGAAGAACCTCAGCCCGGACACACCTATAGTCGTCTTCACACACTCGCCACTCTGGAACTACTATCCCAGATGGAACTTCCAGACCAAGGACGCTCCGCAAATAAGACAGATCCTCTCGAAGTTCGAGAAGGTGATAGCCATACACGGGCACGTTCATCAGGTTGTTTACAACGAGACCGGGAACATGGTCCACATAGGTAACCTTGCGACCGCATGGCCCTGGCCGTACCCGCCCGTTGAGCTTCCCTATCCAAAGATCCGTATGCTGAGGGTGGATCCAGGTGACATATACGACGGTGTCGGCTTTGCCAGCACTTACATAGACGAGACATTCCTCGGAAAGATGAAGTACCACACCTGGGCCGAGCTGATACCTGACGAGCTTAAAGATGGCGTGCCACTTTGATAAGGAGGTGGTGTCATGAGGTTTTTAAAAACCGGTGTGATCCTCGGAGCGGGAATTTTGGCGGGTCTGTCGATCAGCTTCTTCATCAACGTGGCCGAGGCGAGAAAACCCTTTGCGGAGGAGGACCTAAAGCTGATGAACGAGGAGCTGATGGCCCTCGTAAAGAAGGGGGACGAGCTCTGGCACAGCCCCAAGCTGGGTAAGAACGGCCTGACCTGCGCCAACTGCCACCCGGACGCAGCCAATACGAACCCCCACACCTTCCCCAAGTTCCAGGACAACGTAGGAAAGGTGGCAACGCTGAGGGAGATGATAAACTGGTGCATAAAGAGGCCTTTAGAAGGTAAGGAGCTCCCAGAAGATAGCGAGGAGATGAAGGCCCTCGAGGCCTACGCCATATACATGTACAGGGGCTATCCGCTCAAACCGGGAGACAACACGAGGGAGTACCCTCCCGTTAAGGTAAAGTCGGGTCCGGGCTACCCCTGAGGGTTATCTCATACCCCTCCTATAAACTCGTCGTAGGCTCTCTCGAGCCTACCTTTTATCTCTTCCTCCGGTATCCTCGGCTTCGCTCCCTTTTTCTTAAGGACCTCTACAATCTCATCTGGGGTCAGGAGGAGGCCATCCTCCGGCTCTACGACCTCCCCGTTTACAAGAACTGCCGGAGGCACTACATCGCCCTCGTACAGGTTTGATGGTATCAGTGTGTAGTATAGGTTCTCGTAGGACTTGACCAGCTCAAAGAAAGCCCTATCGTAGAACTCACATCTGCCCCCTGGGGGAGCTTTAGATACGACCTCAACGTGGACCTTCATAGCAACCTCCCCTAAACTATCCTTATGCCGAACACCTTCTTCACCCATCCTCCCACCGTGTAGCCTATACCTATGTAGAGAAGCAGAAAGCCGAGTATAAGGCGGAGCTTCTTCTCCTTGAGAATCTTGGAAAGATGAGGACCGACGAAGGAACCGATGACTATACCCACTATCTCTATCCCGAGCAGCTGGAGGTCTATCTGAGCTCCGAGCTTTAGGTAGTTTCCGGCGCTCACGAGCATGGTTATCAGTATCGATAGTGCACTCGTGCCGGGAACGAGGAACATGGGGAGCCCCATCACCGAGACCATGAAGGGAACCAGGAGGAAGCCACCACCGACACCGAGGGCTGAAGACACTATCGCAACCACGAACCCGGCGAGCACCGGAGCCAGAGGGTTGAAGGAGTATGTCTTTCCCAAGAACTCCAGCTCTATGCTTGTGAGGGATACCTTTCTCGTGGTCAGGTCCGAGGCCCCCCTCTCCTTTATGCTCTCCTCTATGTCCTTTATATGTTCCTTCTT
>WFPN01000162.1 GCA_015487535.1 Aquificaceae bacterium | reverse complement strand
GCTCTCTCTGGGTCTTATCAGCCTGTAGGAACCTTTCTCCACGATTACCTCTGCAGGTCTCGGCCTCACGTTGTAGTGGGAAGCCATGGAGAAGCCGTAGGCTCCAGCCGAGAGAACGGCTATGTAGTCTCCCCTCTCGAGCCACTCGATCCTTCTATCCTTTGCCAGGAAGTCTCCCGTCTCGCATATGGGACCCACTATGTCCGCTATGATGTGATCCCTACCTCTGCTCTCGACGGGAACAACGTGGTGGTAAGCGTCGTATATCGCCGGCCTCACGAGGTCGTTCATCCCGGCATCCACTATGATGAAGTGCTTGATCTCCTTGTCCTTTAGGAACTGAACCTGGGCTATTAAAAGACCGGCGTTGCCGGTAATGGACCTTCCAGGCTCCAGTATAAGCTGGGCATCTACCCCCTCGAGGAGGGGGAGGACTTCCCTCGCCAGGTCTTCGGGAGTGGGCTCCCGGTCCTCGGGCCTGTACTTTATACCGAGACCTCCGCCTATGTCCAGGTACCTAATCTCGAAACCCTCGTCCGTTAGCTCTTTGTACAGGCCAACCACCTTCTGAACAGCCTCCCTGTAAGGTGATACGTCGAGGAGCTGAGAGCCTATGTGACAGTGTATTCCAACGACCTCCAGGTTCTTGAGCTCCCTAGCGAGCCTGTACTCCTCCCTGGCGGTCTCAAAATCAACTCCGAACTTGCTCTTCTTCATGCCCGTGGATATGTAAGGGTGGGTCTTCGGGTCCACGTCCGGGTTCACCCTTATGGCTATCCTCGCCTTCTTACCGAGCTTTCCTGCTATCTCGTTCAGAACGTAGAGCTCGTCTCTGGACTCCACGTTGAACATGAGGATCTCTTTCTCTATCGCCAGCTCGAGCTCCGGAACTGTCTTCCCAACGCCCGCATAAACTATCTTCGAAGGATCTATACCCCCTCTGAGAGCAGCTAGGAGCTCTCCTCCTGAGACTATATCCGCTCCGGCACCCTCCTCCCCGGCTACCCTCACTATCTCCGGATTGAAGTTAGCCTTTACCGCATAACAAACCAGTGCACCGGGAAAGGCCTCTCTGTAGGCCCTTATCCTGTCCCTTATGTAGGAAGCGCTGTAAACGTACAGAGGTGTTCCAAACTCCTGCGCAAGCTCCTTGAGGGGAACACCCTCCAAGAATATCTGGCTGTCCTTCACCTCTATGTAGGGGTTGAACTCCTTTAGAAGCTCGGCCTGCAGACTATCCATGTGAACCTCCTTTGCGTTAGGGAGAAATATTTTAAGGTAAGAGCCATGTCCTGTGAGCTCGAAGGTTTGGGAATTCGCCGTGGGAGTGCAGCCATGTTCATCCTTTACACCCTTCCCGTGCTCACACTCAGCTACACACTTCTTCCCTCACTGGCACTAGGCCTGATCATGTCCAGGAGTTCCCCGAACACGGTGGTCAGCGCGAGTCTCTTCCTCCTGTTCTCCACAGCGGGTTTCATATTCTTTAACCACATCCACAGGCACTACTACGGCCTCGGTGTTCTAGAACTTGCAGGCATCATGCTGAAAGGCGTTCGCTCATCCCTTTCAAGGTTACACCTCGAGGGTAGCCGCCTGGTGCAGGAGGGCCCATCTGGCAAGAAAGAGGTTGAGCTGAAGGGAGGAAAGCTCCTCTGGCTCTGGACCGTCTCGCCGGTCCTCTTATTCCTCGAGAGAGGGACACGCAAAAATGAGGGTATAGTGCTGTTAAAGGCTGGTTTCAAAAGGAGTGAGTTTGAGAGCTTCCTCTCCTGCATAGCCAGGGAGCTCGGGATGCCTGAGGATAGAATAAAACTCGAGTACTTTAGGGACTTTATACTTTCTGGTTTCAGATACAGGAAGGAGATAGAGCTCCCCTGAGGATTTGATAAAGCCGGAGATCTTCCTTAAATTATTACATTCGGAGGTCGGAAGATGGCAGGACACAGTCACTGGGCTCAGATAAAGCACAAAAAGGCTAAGGTGGACGCCCAAAGGGGTAAGCTCTTTAGCAAGCTCATAAGGGAGATAACGGTCGCCACCAGACTCGGTGGGCCTAATCCGGAGTTCAATCCAAGGCTCAGGACAGCGATAGAACAGGCAAAGAGGGCTAACATGCCCTTAGAAACCATAGAGAGGGCAATAAAGAAGGGCTCGGGAGAGCTTGAGGGAGAGACTTATGAGGAGATAGTTTACGAGGGTTACGCACCCGGAGGGGTGGCGGTTATGGTCCTCGCTACAACCGACAACAGGAACAGGACCTCCGCGGAGATAAAGCACACCTTCTCCAAATACGGGGGGAACCTGGGATCTTCCGGATGTGTTTCCTACCTATTCGAGAGGAAAGGCTACATAGAGGTCCCGGCCAAGGAGATCTCCGAGGAGGAGGTATTTGAAAAGGCGGTTGAGGCCGGGGCGGAGGACGTCCAGACGGGTGAGGAGATACACCAGATCTACACATCACCCGAGGAACTCTACGACGTTAAGGAGAGCCTTGAGAAGATGGGGGTTCCCGTTGAGAAGGCCCAGATAACCTGGATACCCGTATCCACCGTTTCGGTAGATGATCCAGAAACTGCCAAGAAGGTTCTCAGACTTATAGACGCTCTCGACGATCTCGAGGACGTCCAGCAGGTGATAGCCAACTTCGAGATACCAGAAGAGATCCTCCAGAAAGTGGAAGCCTGATGGTTTTAGACTTCCTTCAAACCTTTCTCAAGGACACCCTCGACGTTCTCCCTTACTTTCTACTCGCATCCCTTGTGGGGGCGGGGCTTCAGAGCTCTCTGGGGCCAAAGCTCATCAAGAGGGGCTTGCTAAACAGTCCTCTCGCCCCTATAGCCACAGCGACGCTGGGCGCAACCGTCCCTGTATGTTCCTGCTCCATGATACCCCTTGCGAGAACCATGGACAGCTTCTCGAGGAGCTACGCCCCTGTAGTTGCCTTTCTAGTTACAGCTCCCGTTCTCTCCCCAGTGACCCTCTTTTTAACCTTCGGTATGTTCGGAATTCAGGTAACGGCCCTGAGGCTGTTATCATCCTTCATCTTCGCAGTTCTTCTAGCGTACCTGACGATTCTGCTCTTCAGGAAGAACGCTGCTCTGCCCCTCCTTCAGGGAGCCTCGGGGGAAAGAAAAGGCAGGCTACAGGAGTTCTTGGAGAACTTTAGATCCCTAACGCTGTCCACGGGCAAGTACGTGCTTCTGGGACTTCTCATAGCTTCCTTTCTCAAGGTTCTCATGCCCCAGGATCTTATGATAGAGATCTCCGGATCTCCTCTATCCTACCCGCTTATAAGTCTCGTATCGGTCCCGGTTTACGTCTGCTCGGGTGAGGAGGTTCCTATCGCAAGATCTCTGCATGAGCTCGGATTAAAGCCCGGCCAGTCCCTCACCTTCATGCTCGCCTCCTCGGGGATATGTGTTCCAACTATAACGGCGCTTCTGAGCTTCCTTCCCAAGAGGCTGGTTCTCCTCTACTCCGTATCCTGGTTCCTGTTCGCAACAGGTGTGGGTCTTATTACGGACTATCTTCTAAATTAAAAGGTTATGTTCGTAAGGATCTTACCTCCCGAAGTCAGAAGCAGAATAGCCGCGGGGGAGGTGATAGAGTCCCCGGTCGACGTGGTTAAGGAGCTGATAGAAAACTCCCTAGATGCCAAGGCCACCAAGGTAGAGGTGGAGATCTCGAAGGGAGGCAAGAGGCTCATCCTTGTGAGGGACAACGGTACGGGGATACATCCGGAGGACCTCGAGAAGGTGATCGAGGAAGGAGCTACCAGCAAGATAGAGAGCGAGAAGGATCTTATGAACCTCTCGAGCTACGGGTTCAGAGGAGAGGCACTTCACTCTATAGCTAGCGTCAGCAGGATGAGGATAAGGTCCAGGTTCTTTCAGGAGCGTGAGGGCTACGAGATAGAGGTAGAAGGCGGAAAGATCGTTTCAAAGAGGAAGGTCGGTATGCCTGTGGGAACCGAAGTGGAGGTCAGTGACCTTTTCTTCAACCTTCCCGCCAGGAGAAAGTTCCTGAGGAGGGAGGACACCGAGAGGAGGAGGATAGCTAGCCTTATCAAGGAGTACGCGATAGTGAACCCGGGCGTAGGGTTTACCCTGTTCTCGAACGCTAGAGAGGTCCTCAGCTTAAAACCTGCCGACGAGGTGGAGCGGATAGAGGATATATTTGGAAGGGGGTTCGAGAGGATAAGGAAAGAGATCGGTTTCTTAAAGGTTAGGGCGTACATAAGGAGGAACGTCCCTCAGGGGGAGCTGCATACCTTCATAAACTCAAGACCCGTTAGCATGAGGGGGCTGAAGGACTTCCTCAGGAAGGTTCTGGGGTACAAAACCCTCGGTGTGATATTCATAGAGCTGCCTCCCTTCATGGTGGATTTCAACATACATCCTAAGAAGAGGGAGGCGAAATTTGTAAAGGAGAGAAGGATCCTATCCCTTCTCAGGGAAGCCTTGGGGGGCAGGGAAGAGGAGCCCGTGCCTTACCTAGAGCAGGAAGTCCCCAGGTACGAGACCGAGTTCAGGGTGATAGGTCAGATCAACAACACCATAATCCTCGCCCAGAGGGGGGACTACCTATACTTCTTCGACCAGCATCTTATCTCGGAGAGGGCGAACTACGAAAGCCTGGGAGAGAAAGAGGGTGCTGACGAGATAGCCTGCAGGTCGGCTATAAAGTCCGGAGAGAAGTTGAGCGAGAAGGAGATGAAGGAACTCATAGAGGTGTGGAAGAACCTAAAGAACCCACACGTATGCCCACACGGAAGGCCCATATATTACAGGCTTCATCTGAAGGAGATCTACGATAAGCTGGGGAGGAGCTTTTAGAACCACATCCTAACACCCAAAATCAGATCGACCACGCTCGTGTCCTCTCCCGCCGCCTTGAGAGCGTCCCTAGCTTCACCGAAGTAGGTGGTCCAGTTCACACCCACGTAGGGGGCGAACTCCCTCCTTATCTCGTACCTCAGCCTAGCTCCGAGCTCCACGTTGTTTACACCGCTCCATATACCCACCTCAGGTATATCGTTGAAAGCTACCAGTGTTTCAAACCTGGGCTGGAGTATGAGCCTCTGGGTGAATAGAAGGTCGTATTCAACCTCGAGGTCGGCTGTAACCTTTCCGTCAGTATCTACCCTGAGGTTCGCATCCACTTCGAACCAGTAAGGGGCTAGGCCCTGAAAGCCTATCACACCGTATGTCCTATCTTCCGAGGCTTCTCCATAAACAGACTGCAGACCGGCCCCCACCCTGAAGTCCCAGAAGGGCGATATCAAACGTGCGTAGTAGAGGTCAAGCCTCTCCAAAGCTCCCTCTCCACTCTTGAGGGAATGCTCACCCTCCGTTTCTATCCACAGGCGGTTGAAGTCTCCACCGTACCAGAACTCGGCATCGTAAACGATCTCTTTTTCATCCGAAGTTAGACGGTACTCTAACAGATCAAAGAGTAGCTTCCCGAAGCGGGAGGGGGGCAGCAGAACCTTCTTCACAACTTCAGGATCTGGTTTGTAAGGGGGAAGCTCCGCCCCCTCCTGGGACCAGGAAAGGGAGGAAAGGAGCAGAGCGGAGGCGAGAAGGATGCTTTTTTTCATAACACTACCTCCCTACGTTACTTCGACCACCCTCATCATTCCCATGTGCATGTGGTAAAGAAGGTGGCAGTGGAAGGCCCAGT
>WFPN01000161.1 GCA_015487535.1 Aquificaceae bacterium | reverse complement strand
TTGCCGCGGGTGTTTCCTTCTACTTCGCCAGGCAGGTCTTCGAGATTCTAAAGTACCCCGTGGTCAAATCCTACCCCGAGGTCGAGCTTATAACCCTATCGCCCACCGAGCCCCTCTTTATACTCATAAAGATAGCCCTCACCGTCGGACTGATCCTCGCCTCCCCGGTGATACTCTTCGAGCTCTGGAGGTTCGTGGAACCTGCACTGTATCCTAACGAGAAGAAGCTGTTCTTGCCCCTTCTGCTGTCTTCGGTCTTCCTGTTCGTGCTGGGAGGGTTCTTTGGGTACTTCGTCGTCCTTCCCATGGCCTTGAAGTTCCTTCTTGGGCTTGGCTTTTCTCAGCTCGCCGCAACGCCGTATCTCTCGGTTAATCTCTACATATCCTTCGTCCTTAAGATGCTGATAGCCTTCGGTATAGCCTTCGAGATGCCCATATTCCTCTACATGCTCCAGAGGGCGGGTGTGGTTACGGAAGAGCAGCTCAAGAAGTTCAGAAGGTACTTCATAGTTGTCGCCTTCCTTGTGGGTGCACTCATAGCCCCGGACGTGGCAACCCAGGTTCTAATGGCCATACCGCTGCTCGTACTATACGAAATCTCCATACTCTTGGGCAGGGTGGCACGGAGGGGAAGGAAGAAATCTATTGAGAAGGTGGAGGAATGAGATACAAGGACTTTGAAGGATATAGGCTCTCGGAGATAGGCATAGGGACGTACCTGGGAGAGCTCGACGATGAGACCGACAGGAGATACTTCGAGACTATAAAGCTCGGCGTGGAGAAAGGTATAAACGTTGTAGATACGGCTATAAACTACAGGTACATGAAGAGCGAGAGGGTGGTCGGCAGGGTGGCGGAGGAGGTTGGAAGGGATAGGCTCTTCATATCTACAAAGGGAGGCTACGTACCCTTCGACGCGGATGCGGGGGAGGACCCGAAGGTGTTCTTCGAGGAGAACTTCCTAAAAACAGGCCTGATAGATCCGAACGAGATGACCCCGCAGGGCCACTACCTGGGGGGCGGGTTTATAGAGTGGTGCTTCGAGAAGAGTTTGGACAACATAAAGACCGATTACGTGGACGTTTACTTTATCCACAATCCCGAGGAGCAGCTCCTCTTCACGGAGAAGGAAAGGTTCTACGACAAGCTGAGGGAGTGCTTCGGAGTGCTTGAAACCAAGGTAAGGGAGGGAAAGCTCAGGTTCTACGGGTTAGCAACCTGGCACGGCTTCAGGATACCAAGGGGTGCACGCCAGCATCTAGACCTCGCAGATATACTGGAGATCGCTAAAGAGGTGGGTGGCGAAGGGCATCACTTCAGGGTCATCCAGCTCCCCTACAACCTCGGGATGCATGAGGCCTTCTCCCTGAAGAACCAGAGGATCGACGGCATGGAGGTATCCACCCTGGAGGCGTGCAGCAGGTTAGGTATATACGTTTATACGAGCGCCTCCCTCTACCAGGGGAACGTTATAGGGAGGGTCCCCCAGCAGCTCAAAGAACGGTTCGGGCTCGAGAGCGATGTCCTGGTTGCCCTTCAGTTCGTCAGGAGCACTCCGGGAGTGGGAACTGCGCTGGTTGGGATGAGCCGGCCCGAACATCTGGAGGAGAACCTGAAGATCGAAGAGGTTGAGCCTCTAAGGGAAGAAGAATTTTTGTCGCTCTTCAAATGACTTCCACCCCAGGGGCTAAATGCATGATACCCGAGATTTTTTAATCTCATCCGGCCCTCGTGCGGGGTGGAAAAATAGAACTGGCAATGGAAAAACTAAATATAAGAGGATTTCTCACCTACTTGGAGAGGGTGGACAGATCGCTCCTTTCACTTCTCAGCCACTTTAGAGTGGAGGAGAGGAACGGGAAGATACTTCTCATAACCGAGGACAGGAAAGTAAAGGAAGAGTACGGGGAAAAGTTACTCAGATGCTTGGGAAACGGCCTCAGGGGTAAGGTGGAGATCCTTCTGGAAGAGGAAGAGGAGGAAGGCCAAGGGGAGAACCTGGTCGAGGGCCTCAGCGGGAGGTTCTCCTTCGATAGCTTTGTGGTGGGAGAGGGGAACAGGCTCGCCTACGAGGTTGCGAGGGAGGTGGCCGAGAACCCGGGAAGGGTTTACAACCCCCTCTTTATATACGGCAGCGTCGGCCTGGGGAAGACCCATCTCCTTCAGGCGATAGGTAACTTCTGTGCCTCAAGAGGCATGAGCGTTATATACAGGTCGGCCACCGACTTCTCCGAGGAGATGGTGGAGGCGATAAAGTCCGGAAAGATCAAAGGGTTTAGGGATAGGTACAGATCGGTTGATCTTCTCCTCCTCGACGATGTCCAGTTCCTCTCTGGGAAGGAGAGGACTCAGGTGGAGTTTTTCAACATCTTTAACCATATGTTCTTAAACGAGAGGCAGATAGTCCTCGCCTCCGACAGGCATCCGAGGGAACTCAGGGATGTGTCGGATAGGTTGATCAGCAGGTTCGAGGGGGGAGTTGTGGTAGAGATCTGCCTGGACGAGGTAACCAAGCTCGAGATAATAAAGCGGAAGCTCCAGGAACTCAAGCTCGAGGTCCAGGACAGGATCGTGGAGCTCTTAATGGAGCAGACCTCCAACAACGTGAGGGACATAGAGGGAACTATAAGGGGAATAAAGCTGAAGGGAGTTTCACACATCAAGGAGAAGGGGAGGAGGTCGAGCGATCTCGAGAAGGTTATACTCTACACCGCCGTCCACTTCGGACTCAAGCCGGAGGACCTGCTCGGGAACAAGAGGTCTAGGAAGGCGAGCCGGGCTAGGCAGATAGCGATGTATCTATGTAGAAGGCTGACGGATGCCTCTCTTATAG
>WFPN01000160.1 GCA_015487535.1 Aquificaceae bacterium | reverse complement strand
GCTGATAGTAAAGCCGAGGGAGGACACCTCAGCTGTTGCCCTCCACGTCTGGTTCAGGGTGGGTTCCGTTTACGAGAAATACGACGAGAAAGGTATGGCCCACTTCTTGGAACACATGCTCTTCAACGGGTCGGAGAAGTACCCATACGGCGAGATAGACAGGATAGTGGAGAGCCTCGGAGGGAACATAAACGCCGGAACCTCCAAGGATTTCACCTACTATCACATAGAGATAGCGGCCCCCTACTGGAGGCAAGCCCTCGAGGTCCTCTACCAGCTTACCCTGAATGCCGTCCTGGACGAGGATATGATAGAAAAGGAGAAACCGATAGTCATAGAGGAGCTGCGGAGGGGTAAGGACAACCCTTCCACCGTCCTATGGGAGACGTTCGAAAAGACTGCCTACAAGGTCTCACCGTACAGGTTTCCCGTGATAGGCTTCGAGGAGACTATAAGGAGGTTCACGAGAGAGCAGCTTCTTAACTTCTACAGGAGCTTCTACCAGCCGAGGAACATGGCGGTAGTTGTAGTCGGGAACGTGGACCCTAAGGAGGTAGAGGAGGAGGTCCTGAAGACCTTCGGAAAGGAGGAGGGAAGGCCCGTTCCCAAAGTTCAGATACCCTCGGAGCCTGAGCTAACCCGGACGAGGTTCGAGAAGTTAGAAGACCCTAGAGTCCAAAAGGCTTACTGGATAATAGGCTGGAGGGTCCCGGCTATAGGCAAAACGGACTACTACGGCCTGGTTGTCCTAGATGAGATACTGGGAAGCGGGAGGACCTCTCTCTTTTACAGGGAGCTGAAGGAAAAGGGTCTCGTTTACTCCTTCTTCACGGGTGACCTGGGTAGGCCGAGGGACAACATGTACGTCATCAGCGCCACCTTCGATCCGGAGAGGTACGAAGAGGTCAAGGGAAAGGTTTTTGAACTTATGGAGCGTCTTTATAGCGATCTTACTGACAAAGAGGTAGATAGGGCGAAGGAGAGGATAATAAGCTCGAGGATCTTCGAGGAGGAAAGGGTGGAGGGTGAGGCTTACGATATAGGGTACTCGTACACGGTGGTAAAGGACCTGGACTTTTACAGGTACTTCGAACACAACGTCAGGAAGGTGAGGAGGGTGGACCTTATGAGAGTTTACGAGAGGTACATACAGGACAGGAACTACGTGGAGGTTCTCATGCTCCCGAAAGGAGGTGAGAGATGAAAGTTACGCTCCTTCTCCTCGCACTGTCCGTGCTCATCAGCGGGTGCTCCCTTATGGTGGGGGCCGCGGCCGGTGGGGCGGCGGGCTACTACGCGGGTAAAGAAGGCTACAAGGTAAAGGTTGAGAAGGAAAAGGATTAAAATATTGAGCATGAGGAAGATAGCGATAATATCCCTCATCCTTGCGAGCTCTCTGTTTTTAACCTCCTGTGTGGAGCTCGCCCTCCTGGGTGCAGGTGCCGTTGCCGGTGGAGCGGCAGGGTACTACGCAGGTAAGGAAGGTTACAAGATAAAGGTCGAGAAGGAAAGGGAGTAATGCCGGGCCTTTTCCTTCTCCTGGCATTAGTTTTCAGCCTCGCCTTCGGAGGTGCCGGTGTGGTCGAAAAGGTTCTCCCCAACGGGGTTAAGCTCATAGTGAAGGAAACGAAGGGGAAAGGGATAGTCTCCGGCGTGATCTTCTTCAGGGGCGGACAGCACGGAGAGAAGAAAAAGGGTGAGACCCATCTCCTATTTACCCTACTTCTTAAGGGGAGCGAGAAGTATCCTAGCTCGTACGAGATCTCTCTGCCCTTCGAGAACTACGGGGGCTACATATACTCCTCCTCTGGAGATGATTTCTCCGAGATAGGCTTCGCGACGAGGGTAGAAGGCCTTGAGGAAGGTCTGGATGTAATCAAAGACGTTATAGAAAGACCGCTCTTCAGGGAAGAAGACATAAAGAGGGAGAAGAAGAACACGATAGTCTCCATAAGGTCCAAGAGGGAGAGGGGGATGGAGTTCGCGATGGAGAACCTCAGAAAGCTAACCTACAAAGGAACACCCTACGAAACCTCTCCGCTGGGGACGGAGGAGAGCGTTAAAGGGATAGGTAGGGACGACCTTATCCGAAGGCTTTCGGAACTCAGGAGAGGGGGGAACATAGTGGTCAGCATAGTGGGGGACGTAGAAGCTCAAAAAGTTCTTGAACTCTTGGAGAGAACCTTCTCCGATATAGAGAAGGATTCGATAAGCCTGAGAGAGGAAGAGAACCCCATAGATGAGAGCGAGATCGTGCGGGTGAAGAGGGAGGGAACTCAGGCCACTATCCTATGTGCCTTCAACGCCCCTCCGAGAACCTCCGAGGACTACTTCACCTTTAAGGTTCTTTCGAGCGCCCTCGGGGACGGGATGACCTCCATACTCTTTAGGGAACTCAGAGAGAAGAGGGGTTACGCCTACGCCACCTACGCCTTCTACCCGACCAGGATCTCCTCACCAAGGCTTTTTTCCTACATAGGCACCTCACCGGAAAAGAAGGAGGAGGCCCTAAAGGACATGGTCTCCCTGATCAGAGATCCCGAGCTTACAAGCGAGGATGTGGAGCT
>WFPN01000159.1 GCA_015487535.1 Aquificaceae bacterium | reverse complement strand
CTCCTCCTCCGGCACGGGCCTGCCCAGGTAGAAACCCTGAACTAGATCGCACCCAAGCTCCTTCATAGCCTCAAGCTGTCCCTTCGTTTCCACCCCTTCCGCCAGGGTTTCTAGACCGAGCGAGTTTGCGAGCATTATTATCGAGGAGACTATGGCCCTGTCCACCTTGCTCTGATTTACGTTCTGGGTGAAGGTCATGTCTATCTTTATTATGTCTATCGGTAACCTTTTGAGGTAAGCCAGGGAAGAGTAACCCGTTCCGAAGTCGTCCACGGCCAGCCTGAAGCCCAGGGTCTTCAGCTTCTTCAGCCTCTTTGCGGACTCATCTGGATCGTACATTAGAGAGGTCTCCGTTATCTCGAGAACTAAGCTGAAGGGGTTCGCCTCCGTTCCCTTGAGCACCTCTTTAACCCTGTCCACAAAACGCCTGTCTATGAACTGCTTTGGAGACACGTTCACGCTCACATACACCCCGTATCTCTCCCACTCTTTCGATTTGGAGAAGGCCTTTTCCATAACCCATCCCCCTACCTCCTTTATGAAGCCGAGCTCCTCCAGGAGTGGGATGAACTTATGGGGTTGAACTAGACCCGTCTGGGGGTCGTTCCATCTTAGCAGTGCCTCCAGGCCTACCAGCTCGCCCGTGGAGGCCCTGTAGATGGGCTGGTAGTAGAGGACGAATTCCTTTCTCTCCAGGGCCCTGTGAAGCTTCGTCTTTAGCGTCAGGATCTCCTCCGCCTTCCTGTTCATCTCCTCGCTGAAGAAGGCGAAGTTGTTCTTACCCTCCTCCTTGGCTTTGTACATGGCCATATCCGCGTTCTTTATAAGGGTGCTCGGATCGTCCCCGTTGTCGGGGTAAAGGGTTATACCTATAGAGGCCGAAAGATACACGTCCTCGCCGTCCGCGTCGAAGGGTGTGTCGAAGAGCTTGAGAACCTTTTCCGCCACGGCCACTATAGAACCTATATCCTTCACATCTGTTATCACAGCTACGAACTCGTCTCCCCCGAACCTGGCCACCGTATCAACCTCCCTGAAGGCCGAGCTGAGCCTGTTCGCCACCTGCACCAGTATCCTGTCTCCGGCCTCGTGTCCGAGTGTGTCGTTCACGGTCTTGAAGTAGTCGAGGTCTATGAAGAGAACCGCCACCTTCGTTCCGTTCCTGTGGGCCCTCGCCATAGCACCCTCTATCCTGTCTCTGAGTAGCGTTCTGTTCGGAAGCCCAGTCAGAGGGTCGTAGTAGGCAAGTCTCTTCAGCTCCTCCATGTATGAAGAGAGCTTTTTGGCGAGCTCCCCAAAGGATTCGGAGAGGAGACTTATCTCCAGGAGGTTCGTTTTGGGTAGGACCACCTTGGGGCCCCTCTCTATGGTTCTGGTCAGTGAATCGACGGTCCTTGCCAGCCTCTCCACAGGTTCTGAGATAAAGCCCCCGAGGATCTTCGCCACTAGGAAGGATAGAGCTGAGAGGAATATTATCGAGATGAATATCCCCGATAGGTTCCCGAAGAGAGAGTCCATATACGGCCGAACGGACACGAATGTGGCCACCCTCCAGCCGATATCCTCCCTCATCTTTTCTTCCTTATAGAAGTAAGAGTGGAGATACTTCCCAATGCCGATGACGTGTTCGTCCCCTCCCCTGTGAACAATAGGTATCCCGTGCTCCGTGATCTCTATCTCACTTACCTTAAACTCGCTCAAGGGTTTCAGGTCTTTAAAGCCTGAGACTATAACCCTGCCCTTAGAATCGACTATGGTTACGAAGACCCCCTCCTTCAGAGAGGCCTCCTTGACTATCTCGTTAACGTGCTCAAGACGCAGACCGCAGTAAGCGTAGCCTATGAACTTTCCTTCCTTCACCGCGGGGACGGCTATACCTACAACGGGCCTCAGAGCGAACTTGGCAACGAACACCTCCGTGAAGGTGTGCTTCAGTGTCTTCTTCACCCTCTTGTAGTAAGGCCTGTAGCTGAAGTTTATCCCTATCATGTACCTTCCCTTTGGATTTACCTCTGGGTAGAAGGTCAGGGTCGTGGCGTTCTCGTCCGCTATGTAGCAGGCGTGCAGATCTTGGAACGCCCTCCTTATGGCCTCCGTTTCCTTCTGGAGCTGTTCCCTGTTCTTCTTCCCCCATATTACGAGCCTGTTGGCGAGCTCCCTTACAGCGTTTAGATGGGTATCGAGCCAGTAGGTTAGGTTGTTCTTAACGTTCTCCGTTATAAGCTCCAGATCCTCCTTCACGCTGTGGACCATCTCCTTCTCTTCCTGCTTGGCTTGGTAAACCGCCAGGATCAGGAGTGGTATAGTGGCCATGACTAGAAGTGAGAGGG
>WFPN01000158.1 GCA_015487535.1 Aquificaceae bacterium | reverse complement strand
TATTCTCTCCAGCACATACGTTGTGGTGGTTTTTCCGTTCGTCCCGGTAACGCCTATAACCTTAAGCTTCTTTGAGGGCTCTTCGAAGAAGAGGTGAGCGCTCTCTGCGAGGGCCTTTCGGGTATCCTCCACCCTGATAAGCTTCCCTTCAACCCCCGGCGGATACTCCTCCACCACCGCTGCAATAGCACCCCTCTCGAACGCCTCGCCGACGAAATCATGCCCATCGAAGTTAGATCCTCTTACTGCAAAGAAAAGGTACCCCTCTTCCACCTCCTTTGAGTTCTGGGTTAGGCCTTTTACTTTGGGTAGTATCTTCAGGATTTCTTCAGGGAGAGCCATATACAGGTAATATTACATCATTCAAGCCTGTAAACAATGGGTATAACAAGGGTTACCTTTTCCCTGGGCTTCGGGAAGTCCTTGTGAGCGAGCTTCACCGCCTCAAGAGCACTCCTGTCGAGTACCTTATGCCCGGAGCCTTTCTCGACCCTACTCTCCCCGAGCCTGCCATCGGGTAGCAGGGTAAACCTAACGAGGACGGTTCCCTCCCACCCCATCCTCCTCGCTATAGGAGGGTACCTCAGGTAGGAGAGTATAGCCTCTCTTATAACCGATAGGTTCTCCTCCCTGTACCTCTCCTGGTAGCTCTCCGCACTCTCCACGGAGCTGCCCTTAACCTGGTCCTGTGATGCTCTACCCAAGGTCCTTGAAGTGCTCTTCTTGACTGGGAGAGTCGGATTTGTGGCGGGCGATTTGGCCACCCTCTTCGGCTGAGAGTTATCCGCGTGGGGGCTTTCTTTCACAGAAGGCTTATCCACCTTTGGCTTGCTTTCCTTGGGTCTGGCAACGACTTTCCTCTGCTTTATAGCCTCCTTCTTAGGCGTTTTCCTCTTAACCAAAGACCTTTTGGGCTTCTTTTCTGCCTTCTTTTTTACGATAGCTTTCTTCTTCCTCTTAACCGCCCTCTTTTTAGGACTTCTTTTCCTCTCAGGGGTCCTCTTGATGTGGGTCTTCTGCGGAACCTTTTCTATACTCACACTGCTCAGGCTTATCCTCACGAGATCGTTTTCCTTCCTGGGGGAAGGCATGAAAGATATGACGGCGGCGAGTATGCTTACGTGGAGCAGAAGAGATATGAGAAGGGAGCCCTTAATCCCCATGCTTTCTCACCAATAGATTGACGCTCTTAAATCCGAGCCTATTCAGTACATCCATAACGCTCACAAAGCTCTGGACACGCGCCCTTCTGTCCGTCCTTATGTTGATGGGGGTTTTCCTATCGATGGGCTTCAGGATGCTGGAGAGCTCCTTCAAGTTCACCTCTTTACCCCCGAAGAATATCCTTCCGTCCCTATTTACGGTTATACTGATCGCCTCGTAAGTTCTCCTCTCCTGAGAACTGCTGGCGGAAGGTAGGTTCACCGGTATCTCACCCTGGACAACGAAGGTTGCCGTTGTGAGGACTATCGTAAGGAGCACCAGCATTATATCAACGAGAGGTACCACGTTTATGTAGTCGAACTCCCTATCCTCCATTCTCTATCTCCCACCTAGCTAAAAGAACCCTAACCTTTCTGAGCAAAAGGTTGTAGAGGACCACCGAAGGTATGGCTACGAGGAGCCCTACGGCCGTGGCCTTAAGGGCTAGGGCGAGGCCGACCATTATCTCCTTCGTATCAACGAACCCGTGTGCCCCTATCTTGTAGAAGGTAAGCATTATCCCGAGGACCGTTCCGAGCAACCCAACGTAAGGGGCGTTCGATCCCACCGTGGCGATAAGGTGCAGACCTCTCGTGAGTTCTACCTCAAGTTCCTTCTTACTCCTGAAATCTCTGGAGTTCAGCCTTCTGAAAAAGAACCATCTCTCGAGAGCTACACCCACCGAGACCACGCTCATCAGAATGAGCACTCCGATAACCCCGTAGTCTATGGCTTCCTTCAACCTCTCCATATTGTTAATTTTATGATAAAATTCACGTTAATTTAATGTTAAAATTAACACAAGTTTAACAAGGAGGTAGGTGATGAGAAAGCTCCCGCTTCTGTTACTTCCCCTCTCGGTAGCTGTGGCCCAGGAGATAATCCTGGAGGAGGTCGAGGTAAAGGCCAAGAAGGAGACACTCACCCAGCAGGAGGTGAGGG
>WFPN01000157.1 GCA_015487535.1 Aquificaceae bacterium | reverse complement strand
GTGGATGGGTAGGCTATGTCCAGATGTTTTTCTACGCTCTCCAGCACACCCACACAGATGACTACGGGGGTAGGATAGACGTTGCGGATCTCATCTTTGTCCACCGTCTCGTTGTATAGTGAGACGTTCCCACTCACCACGGGAACGTTCAGCTTCCTGCAGGCCTCAGCCATGCCCTCGACAGCCTTCACGAACTGCCACATTATCTCGGGTCTCTCAGGGTTGCCGAAGTTGAGACAGTCTGTTATAGCGAGAGGCCTCGCGCCCACGCAGGCCACGTTCCTGCAAGCCTCTGCGACCACGTACTTTCCACCCTCGTAGGGGTCGATGAAAACCATCCTCCCGTTACCCTCGCAGGATATCGCTATTCCCTTCTCCGATCTGAGCTCGGGCCTCACAACCCACTTTATCCTGAGGACGGCCGCGTCCCCTCCCGGTTTCACAACCGTGTTGGTTCCAACCTGGTAGTCGTACTGGGTAAAGACCCACGCCTTCGAGCAGACGTTGGGCGAAGAGAGGATCTTCAAAAGGGCCTCCTTTATCTCCGCTTCCGGGAGAGTGCTCTGATCGAAGTTCCTGACCTCAGGTATGTAGCCCGGTTCCTTAACAGGTCTGTCGTATATGGGGGCCTCGTCCACTATGAGGCTGACAGGAAGATCGGCCACGAGGTCCCCTTCAAAGTATGCTCTGAACCTATCTCCTTCCGTAGTCCTTCCTACAACGCCGTAGCTAAGGTGGTACTTCTTTGCAAGCTCCTCCAGCTCGGGGACTTTGTCTTCTTCCGCTATCAGGAGCATCCTCTCCTGGCTTTCTGAGAGGAGTATCTCGTAAGGGGTCATACCCTCTTCTCTGAGAGGAACCTTCTCGAGGTAAAGCTCCACCCCCATACCAGACTTACTCGCTATCTCCGAGGAGGACCCCGCCAGGCCTGCAGCTCCGAGATCTTGCATACCGACGACCAGATCCTTCTCGACCGCCTCTAGGAGTGCCTCTATCAGCTTCTTGCCAAAGTATGGATCTCCTACCTGGACGTTGGGCCTCTTCTCCTCCACGTCCTCTCCGAACTCACCCGACGCCATAACGGCTCCGTGTATCCCGTCCCTTCCTGTGGAGGAGCCTATGAGAAAGAGGATCTGTCCCTCCCTTGTTGCTCTCGCCCTGTACATCCTGCCTGCCGGTAGGATACCTAGGCAGAAGGCGTTCACGAGGGGGTTGGTCTGGTAGGATCTCTCGAAGAATGTCTCCCCGGCTACTGTTGGAACGCCGATGGAGTTTCCGTAAGAGCTTATCCCCTTAACTACCCCCTTCAGTAAGAACTTGGTGTGCGGTCCCTCTATCTCCCCGAACCTCAGAGAGTCTGCAAGAGCTATCGGACGGGCACCCATGGATAGAACGTCCCTTATTATCCCTCCAACACCCGTCGCGGCGCCGTTGAAAGGTTCTATAAAGGAAGGATGGTTGTGGCTCTCTACCTTGAAGGCGACCCATACCTTGTCGTCTATCCTCACAACTCCAGCGTTCTCTCCGGGGCCCTGCACCACCCAGTCCGCCTCGGTCGGGAACTTCTTTAGGATCTTTTTTGAGGACTTGTAGGAGCAGTGTTCGGACCAGAGTGCCCCTAGAACGCCGAGCTCAACCTGATTCGGTTCTCTTCCCAGGCGCTCAACTATCCTTCTGTACTCTTCCTCGGTGAGTCCGTGGATCTCCCAGACCTTTTCCATGGAAGCTCTATTTTAACCTACTCGCTGAGGAGTGCCCTCGGATAGGAGCCGAGGATCTTGACCATCTGGGTCCTCTTCTTAAGCTCCTCTAGGACATCCTTAACCTTCTCCTCTTCCTTGTGCCCTTCAAGATCGACAAAGAAAACATAGTCCCACGCCTTCCTCCTCGAGGGTCTCGACTCTATCTTGGTCAGGTTAACACCCCTCAGGTAGAAGGCCTCAAGGGCCTTGTAGAGAGCTCCAGGCTCGTCTCTGACCGCGAAGATAAGGCTCGTCTTATCCTTCCCTGTGGGTCTCATCTCCCGCTTGGAAACCACGAGAAAGCGCGTGAAGTTGTCTGTGCTCTCCTGGATGTTCTGGGCGAGTATGTTCAGATGGTATGTGTAGCTCGCCACCTCGCTAGCCACCGCGCCCGCTCCCTCTTCCTCCAAAGCTATCTCGCAGGCCTTCGCCGTGCTCTCGGTCTCTATCAGCTGGGCGTGGGGTAAATTCTTCTCGAGCCAGCCTCTGCACTGCCCCAGGGCCATCTTGTGAGAATAGACCCTCCTCACCTCCGAGAGCTCCTCCACGTTCGAGAGGAGATGGAGGTTTATGGGTATCACCACCTCACCGGATATCTTGAGGTCGCTTTCGAGGAACATGTCTAATGTATAGTTGACCACGCCCTCTATCGTGTTCTCCACCGGGACCACGCCGTAATCGGCCCTCTCTGACTCCACCTCCACAAAGACGTCCCTTATCGTTGTGCAGGGAACGTACTGGGCAGAGAACCCGAAGTACTCTAAGGCAGCCTGATGTGTAAAGGTAGCCTTCGGCCCCAGGTAGGCTATCCTTAAAGGTTTTTCCAGAGAGAGGCACGCCGAGATTATCTCCCTGTAGATGTGGACGAGAGCCTCCGATGGAAACTCCTCCCCGAACTTCTCCTTGTTTAATTTGAGAAGCTTCTCGAAAATGGCCCTCTCCCTTTCCGGCACGTGTATTTCGAGGTTGTTTCTCTTTTTAATCTCGCCTATCTCTTTGGCAAGCCTGGCCCTCTCACTGAGAAGTCTCAGTATCTCCTCGTCTATCTCGTCGATCCTCTTCCTGAGTCTCTCGAGCTCCTCCACAATGTTAATTTTAACTTAGCTCAACCCTCCATCTCATTCACCGTTGCCCCGTCGAAGAGGCCGTGCTCCACCGCAACGTGAACGAGGGCAAGTTCCTCTTCCGTCAGGCTCTTACCTTTTAGTACCTGCCTTATAAACTCCTGAACAACCTCCTCAACCGTCTCCTCCGTTATGTCTTCTATCTGTATCTCGTCCCTCTCGGCGACGAACTTTCCAAAGTTCACCGCGAGCTCTTGCAGATTCTCCATACTTTACCTCCAGAATTGCTTGTTAAAGCATATTCCACAAATTTCGCCGGTTGATGACATGGGTCAATCAGCTATCTTTTTAGGCATGGACCCCCGGAAAAAGCTCAGGCTACTTTCAAAGCTCGCTAGGTTCGAGTGTGAGAAGGAACCTGACCTAGGAAGCTGCATATACAGCGCCTCCACGCCTCGGGGGAAGAAGCCTATTCTGAAGACGATGCTCTCTACTTACTGCGATAAGAACTGTGACT
Source organism: Aquificaceae bacterium (assembly GCA_015487535.1). Lineage (GTDB taxonomy): Bacteria > Aquificota > Aquificia > Aquificales > Aquificaceae > Hydrogenivirga. The sequence continues at coordinate 531 of WFPN01000157.1, read as the reverse complement.
ATTGTGTTTTCAGAAGGGATAGAAACTCAACCCCCAGGCTCTTCATAAAGCCGGAAGACCTTGCCAGGGGATTTATGGAGCTGTACACAAAAGGTAAGGTCCAGGGTCTCTTTCTCTCCTCGGGGATATTCGTTCATCCCGAGGTTACCATGGAGAAGCTGATAGAAACGGCTGAGATACTCAGGAAGAAGTACAATTACAGAGGTTACATACATCTAAAACTCATGCCTGGCGTAAGCCTCCAGACTCTCGAAGAGGCGGTAAAGCTCGCCGACAGGGTATCGATGAACGTAGAGGCTCCTAACGAAGAGAGGCTAAGAAGGATAGCTAAAGGGAAAAGCCTCAGGAAGGAGATAATCCCCAACATAGCTCAGGTAAGCAAGATACTTGAGAACTATGAGAGGAAGAGCCACATAACTCAGGTTATGGTCGGCGTGAGCGATGAGTCCGACGAAGAGATACTCAAAAGCTCGGAGTACCTGTACAGGAAGCTTAGACTCAACAGGGTTTACTACAGTGCCTTCTTCCCTG
>WFPN01000156.1 GCA_015487535.1 Aquificaceae bacterium | reverse complement strand
TCCACCACACGGGGATGGTCCCTTAGGCCCAGGTAATCGTTAGAGCAGAAGTCTTTCAGCCCCTCCCTCAGGATCCTTCTCCTGTACAGGTTTTTATCTTCAAGGTCATACAAGATCTCCCTGATCCAGTCCATACTAATAATTATGTTCGGCAGGGACTACAAGGGCGTCTTCAGCAAGATGGGAGAAGGTCTTTTGGAGAAGTTCATAGAGGACCTAAAGAAGGAGCTTGAGGAGAGACCGGATGACCCTGAGCTCCTTTTCAAGCTGGGGATAAGCTACACGAGGATAGGGAAGGTGGACAGCGCTCGTGAGGTTTACAAGAGGTTGAGGGAGATAGATCCGGATAAGGCTAAGGAGCTTCTAGACGCCATATATGACCTGTAGGCCTTTAGGGTGTTATAATAAAAAATTGCAACTTTTGACAAGGAGGTCTGCGTAATGCCCCTTTCTAAGGAGAAGAAGTGGGAGCTGATAAGGAGCTTTCAGAGACACGAAGGAGATACAGGCTCTCCCGAGGTTCAGATAGCGATACTGACCGAGAGGATAAATAAGCTCACGGAGCACATGAAGAAGCACAAGAAGGACATCCACTCGAGGAGGGGCCTGATAGCTATGGTAAACAAGAGGAGAAAGCTCTTGGAATATCTGAGGGACACCGACTACCAGAGGTACATTGAAATTTCCCAGAAACTCGGGCTACAGGTAAAGTAAGATGGCCCAGGAGAGTGCGAGGTTAGGAAACAGTAGAGAACCGATAATCATCGAAACGGGCAGGTACGCTAAGCAGGCGGACGGTGCGGTAGTCGTCAGGCAGGGTGGAACGGCGGTTCTCGTAACCGCGGTGATGTCCGACGAGCCTAACACCGAGATAGACTTTACACCCCTCACCGTGGACTACAGGGAAAGACCCTCCGCGTACGGCAAGATACCCGGCGGCTTTATAAAGAGGGAGGGTAAACCTTCCGAGAGGGAGATACTCGCCTCTAGGGTGATAGACAGGCCGATAAGGCCTCTCCTTCCAGAGGGCTTCTTCCATGACGTTGTCATAACAGCTCTGACGCTCTCCGCAGACGACCAGTTCGATCCGGACGTACTCGCCATAACCGGGGCATCCGCAGCCCTTCACATATCGAGGATACCCTTCGAGGGGCCCATAGCGGGCGTGAGGATATGCAGGATAGACGGGGAGTTCATAGCGAATCCCACCTACGAGGAGAGGAAGGAGTCGGACCTCGAGATAGTTATGGCCGGGACGAAGGACGCAATAGTTATGGTTGAAGGAGGGGCCAGGGAGGTCCCTGAGGAGATAATAACCGAGGCCCTCTTCTTCGGTCTGGAAGCTATCAAGGAGGCGATAGAGGCCCAGGAGAGGCTAAGGGAGAAGGTGGGAGTTCCCAAGTTCGAGTTCCAGGGAATAGAGCTCGAAGAGTCCATAAAGGAGCTTCTCGAGAAGGAGTGTTCCGAGAAGATAGTCTCCGCTTTCTCAATACAGGATAAGAAGGAGAGGAACAAGGCCCTCTCGAGCATAGTCGAGGAGTTCATCGAAAAGCACGAGATACCGGAGGAGCTTCACTTCAACGTCAAGTACTTCTTCAAGAAGCTCGAGAGCAGGCTAATGAGGGAGAAGATCCTGAGCGAAGGCATCAGGATAGACGGGAGGAAACCGGACGAGATAAGGCCCATAAGCATAGAAGTTCACCCCTTCGAAAGGCCTCACGGCAGCGCTATCTTCACGAGAGGACAGACCCAGGCCTACGTTACCGTTACCCTGGGTGCTCCGGACGAGGCGCAGCTCATAGAGACGATAGCTGAAGGCGAGGTATTCAAGAGGTTCATGCTCCACTACAACTTCCCACCCTTCTCCGGAGGGGAGGCACGTCCCTGGGGACCACCCAGGAGGAGAGAGATCGGCCACGGTGCCCTCGCCGAGAGGGCCTTGGAGCCTGTGATCCCCGACGAGGAGGAGTTCCCCTACATAATCCGTGTGGTCTCTGACATCCTGGAGTCGAACGGATCCACCTCCATGGCCACGGTCTGTGGAGGATCGCTGGCCCTCTTCGATGCGGGAGTTCCGGTAAAGGGAGGAAAGCACGTCTCAGGCATAGCTATGGGCCTGATAAAGGAAGGGGACAGGTACGTAATACTCTCGGACATCCTCGGGGACGAAGATCATCTGGGGGATATGGACTTCAAGGTCGCGGGGACGAAGGATGGGGTTACCTCTATCCAGATGGACATAAAGATAAAGGGCATTACAAAGGAGATAATGATAGAGGCTCTCAAACAGGCCAAGGAAGGAAGACTTTACATACTCCAGAAGATGTACGAAGCGATACCCGAGCCTAGGAAGGATCTCTCTCCCCACGCTCCTAGGATAGTCATATACAGGGTTCCCGAGGAGAAGGCCCCCCTCGTTATAGGTCCCGGCGGGGCCAACGTGAAGAAGATATACGAGGAGACCGAGGTAAAGGTCTGGGTCGGTGAGGAAGGTAAGGTCTATCTTACAGGATACTCGGACGAGGCTATAGAGAAGGCGATAGAAATGATAGAGAACCTCG
>WFPN01000155.1 GCA_015487535.1 Aquificaceae bacterium | reverse complement strand
CCATGATGCTCTACAACGGCTCCTACCCCGCGCCCACCATAAGGGTGAAATCGGGAGACGTGCTCAGGATTAACTTTACCAACGACCTGCCCCCGAACGCTGATATTACGGGGATAAACGTCCTCGGTTACGACATGAGCGTAACCAACCTACACACCCACGGCTGGCACGTTTCACCCGCGGGAAACGCTGACAACATCTTCCTCCACTTCAATCCTGGTGAGACGTTCACCTTCGAGTACGATCTCTCGAAGCAGTGGGGAGGTATGATGGGCTTCTACCACCCCCACAACCACGGAACGGTAGGAGAACAGTTCTGGAGGGGACTCGCCGGAGGTGCCCTTGTGGTTGAGGATGACGTTCCCGATCTTCAGGACTACGAGGAACACATAATGATAATCACGGACATCTCCATAGCGAACGGTCTCCCTACCGAGTGGACGAGGATGGATTACATGAGGATCCTCGGGGATATCGTGATGGTGAACGGTCAGGTGAATCCGGTTCTAAACATACAACCCGGCCAGGTTCAGAGATGGAGGATACTAAACGCCTGCGTCTATAGGTATCTCAGGGTTTCACTCCAAAACCACACTATGTACCTGGTGGGTGTGGACGACAACCTTCTCGATCAGCCCGTCCCCATAAACGACATACTCCTCGCCCCGGCGGAGAGGATAGACGTCCTCGTGAAGGCCGACCAAAGCCCTGGAACGTACACGCTTCAAGACCTGAACTCGAACACACCCCTCCTGACCGTAGAGTACAGTGGCGCCACGGTAAACGATCCGATACCAGCCACCATAAACTCGGATACAGCCCGCTGGGTTGCGAGCTTGAGACAGATGGACACCTCCAGCCTCAGACAGGTCTCCATGACCCTCAGCTTCGTTAGGGGACAGGGCGCCATAAACGGAGGCATCTTCGGTCAGAATACCTACATACTCGAGTCACCCGTCGGAACCTACGAGGTGTGGACCATCTTCAATCGTTCGGGCATGGATCACCCCTTCCACCAGCACGTGGACGGAGCGGTCATACTAGACATAAGGGAAGGAGATAGGGACTACGCCCAGCTCTACACGAGCATAAACGGCCTGAAGGATACGATAAACGTCCCGCCGATGGGATCGGTCACCATGCTGGTTCCGGTTCTGGACTACACCGGTGACACCGTTTTCCACTGCCACATACTCGGGCACGAGGACATAGGCATGATGGGGATATGGAGGAGGGTTTAGAGTACGGGGGCCTCTCGGCCCCTTTAGAATTCTATCCCCAGTTTCAGTCCGTAGAGCTTCCTCACCGAGGTGGGCTGGAACACGTAGTACGTATCGACCCTCTTTGGAGAGGACTGACGGAACTTCAAGTAAGAGAAGAATACTCCGAAGGCTATCCTCCCCCTTCTGTAGTCAATACCGAGCTCGTAGGCTGTCCCTCTTTTGGGCTCCAGCTCGGGAACTCCGGAGAGGGAAGCCTGCATCCTCGCGTTCAGAACGAACCTGTAGAGGAAGTAAAGCTGGACGTTGGAGATCTGAAGGGAAACCTTCGGATCTAAGGAGTGGTAGAACCAGTTCTCCGCATAGCCCGTAGCCTCCGAGGTGGACCGTATCCTCCTCCTCCAGAGCTCGATCCTGTAAAGGATACCCGCTCGGAGCGGTCCAGAAAGGTGCACCTCTGGGCCGAGGTAGGCGAAGGCCCCCAGGTAATCGGTCTTAGTCTCCACGGGATCTCCGTCCTGCGTCTGTCCGTCGTACCTCAGAGTCCCTCCGTAGATCTCCCCGCAGAAGCTAAACAGCTTCCTCCTCTCCTTGAAACCTGCCCCCAGCAGCCATCCCTCCTCTTTAAGTAGCTTGGAACCTGCGTAGAACTCCTCCCACGTCATGTACTTTGGAGAGATGTAAGTCTCCAGGGGAAAGGAGATGCTGCCTGCAAACAGCGAAAGTACCAAGGCTGCCCCCGATCTATACCACATGGGATTGCATTATAATTAAATAGCTATGGCTATAAGGGTGGGAATAAACGGGTTCGGAAGGATAGGAAGGAGCTTCTTCAGGGCTTGTGACGGCTACGAGGATATAGAGATAGTGGCGGTGAACGATCTGACGGACAGCTCACATCTGGCCCATCTTCTCAAGTACGACTCTGTCCACGGCATCTACGGTAAGGAGGTCAGGGCAAAGGATGACGCCCTCCTTGTGGGCGATAAGGAAGTAAAGGTCTTCTCAGAAAAGGACCCTTCACAGATACCTTGGGGAGACCTGGACGTAGATATAGTAATAGAATCGACGGGAGTGTTCAGGGAAAGGGATAAGGCTGCCCTCCACATGAAGGGAGGGGCTAAGAAGGTTATAATCTCCGCACCCGCCAAAGGTCCGGATATAACGATAGTTCTTGGCGTTAATGAAGACAAGTACGATCCCTCCCAGCACTCGATAATATCCAACGCCTCCTGCACTACCAACTGCCTCGCCCCTACCGTTAAGGTTCTCCAGGAGGCCTTCGGTATAGAGAGGGGATACATGGTCACAGTCCACGCCTACACGAACGATCAGAGACTCCTCGACCTTCCCCATAAGGACTTCAGAAGGGCGAGAGCTGCCGCCGTAAACATAGTTCCCACTACGACTGGAGCGGCGAAGGCTATAGGTGAGGTTATGCCGGAGCTAAAAGGCAAGCTCGACGGAACGGCGAGGAGGGTCCCAGTCCCCGACGGCTCCCTGATCGACCTAACCGTGGTGGTAGAGAAAGCTCCCTCCTCGGTGGAGGAGGTGAACGAGCGCTTCAGGGAGGCTGGTGAGAGGTACGTCTCGAGTGGAAAAACGTACCTGAAGGAGATCCTCCAGTACTGTGAGGATCCTATAGTTTCCACCGACATAGTGGGGAACCCCCACTCGGCCATATTCGATTCTCCGCTGACCCATGTTATAGATAACCTGGTTCACGTTGCCGCGTGGTACGACAACGAGTGGGGTTACTCCTGCAGACTCAGGGATCTGGTCCTGTACCTAGCCGAAAGAGGGCTTTAGGTAGAATGGCCAAGGACTTCCAGGCTCCCAGAGGATTCCACGATATATTAGGCTCGGATCTCAAAAAGTTTAGAAGGATAACCTCCACCATCAGAGAGCTCCTAAAAAGATATAACTACGAGGAGATAATCACACCCGTGGTTGAGTTTGCGGAGGTGTTCGAGAGGAGCATAGGGGAGGCAACCGACATAGTCCAGAAGGAGATGTTCGTCTTCACGGATAGAAAAGGGAGGAGATTGGCCTTAAGGCCTGAGGGAACGGCCGGCGTGGTGAGAGCCTACATACAGAACAGGCTATACGCTCTGAGGCCTTACCACAAGCTCTTCTACGAAGGTCCCATGTTCAGGTACGAGAGGCCCCAGGCCGGCAGGTACAGGCAGTTCCATCAGATAGGGGTGGAGGTGTTCGGTGTTGCCGAGCCCCATGCGGACGCGGAACTCCTCAGACTCGCGGACGATATCCTGAAAGCCCTTGGGATATCGGCCACCTTGGAGATAAACTCGCTCGGTTGTAAGGTCTGCCGTCCGGCATACAGGGAAGCGCTTGTGGAGTACCTGCACGTGGTAGCGAACCATCTGTGCGATGTGTGTATGGACAGAAAGGATAGGAACCCGCTTAGGGTCCTCGACTGCAAGGTGGAGACCTGTCAGGAGGCTGTCAAGGAAGCACCGAAGATGGTGGACTTCCTATGCGATGAGTGCAGGTATCACTACGCCAGGCTTAAAGAGTACCTGAGTGAGCTGGGCGTGAGCTTCAGGGAGAACTACAACCTCGTGAGGGGCCTTGACTATTACACCAGAACAGTCTTTGAGGCTGTTTCCGATGAGCTGGGGGTGGCGGTGATTGCCGGCGGAAGGTACGACTACCTTGTGGAGGAATTCGGTGGACCTCCAACTCCGGCTCTTGGCTTCGCCGTAGGCGTTGAGAGGTTGATGCTCCTTGTAGATGAACCGCCTAAAGATTACGAGCTTTACTTCGTTATACCCTTCGGTGATGTTCACAGCTACGCCCTGAAGGTCGCTGATATCCTCAGGAGGAAAGGGAAGGTCGTTGAGCTCTCATATAGGAAGGGGGGTCTCAGGAAGCAGCTGGAGCTTGCGAACAAACTCTCGGCGGATTACGCGGTGATAATAGGTGAGGACGAGATGAGGGAAGGGGTCGTTTCCCTCAAGGATATGAGAACGGGTGAGCAGAGGAAGTTAAAGGTAGAGGAGATCTAACTTACGGATACACCCTCTCGTAATGCTTGTTTCTCTTTCTGTATATGGCCTCCACTCCGAAGCCTTCCTTCTTCAGGAGCTCGTAAAGCTCCCTGGCCTTCTCCTCTCCCCTGACCGCGAGAACCACACCGCATCTAGGGTCTATCTCATCGGGAACAGGTATGAGGACCGATCCGAACTTGCCCTTCAGGAACTTCTCAGCTCTCGTTCCCTCGGATATCGCGGTGAATGTTATGAAGTGGTCGGGCTTCTTCACGAAAGGGTTGAGCATAAGAAGAAAGAGTCGAGCGTGGAGCTTCACCCCGAGGGCGTGGAACCTTATCCAGTATCCCAAAGATGGCTCCTTACCTTCTGAGGTCTTCCTTATGTAAGCGACTGTCTTCCCGTCTTCCTTTTCAACCTTTATAAGCTCGTTCTTGGTCTGCCTGCTCCAGTTCCAGATGTCCCTCTCGAAGCCCGGGTCCGTTGCAACAACCTTTAGAACCTCTCCCTCCTTCATCTTCTTTACCGTCTCGGAAGTCATCACTATGGGAACGGGGCAGGAAAGCCCTTCCAGGTTCAGCTCTCTATCGAACTTTATCTCTGCCACCTTCATACCTGATCAACCTATGTTTATAGCCCTTCCCAAGGAGGAGCTGTCCTCGAACCCGGCTATGAACAGGCTTACCATCCTTCCCGCTCTCTCGAGGGAGCTCACCACCAGCTCATCGTTAAGCTGGAAGGGGCTCTCCATCTCGAATATGATCACCGCGTTCCCCTCCTCGAGCTTGACGGGGACCGACAGAAGGCCCTTTTCCCTGTCCATGAGGGGAGCGTAGCTTTCGATCTCCCTCTTTGGAATAACGTGGATCCTCCTCACCTTGAACCTATCCTTAACGCCTTTCAGGAAGTCCTGAACGTCCTGGCTCTTGGTTGAAACGTCTATGAGGAACTTGACGTGATCGAGCTCCCTCCTGTCTTTTTCCCATCTTGCAAAGTCCTGAAGGAGCTTCCTGTACGCTTTTCTGAGCTCCTTCATAGAATCCCTCTCCTTCCTTATGGTCCCTATTAGGTCGGGGGCCATCGCCGATATGGGTGCGGCGATCAGTAGTATTAACGTTGAAAACAGCAGTAGGGGATCGTCGGCGAAGGTGTAAGCGGCGAGCGCAGCTCCCGAGAGGAACAGGAGCCCCGTGGTTATAAGGCTCCTGTTTGTGTGAAGGACTATGAGCGGTATTAGGGAGAATATCGCCTTCGGCTCACCGGACAGGAAGGCTATGGGAGGCACGAACACCACATCGACGAACTTGTTTATCCATCTGGTCTGCTCAAACTTCAGGTAGGAGAGGAGGCTAAAGGAGAAGTAAAGGGCGGTCAAAACGACAACAGTTCCCTTTGAAGGGGTTTCTATGCCGAGCGAAATGAGGAGAAAGTAAAGGGAGACAAGGAATCTAACCCCCAGAAAGACCTCCTTTATCATCTTTCTCATCTGTAGATTATCATATAATAAATCCATGAGTCTGAAGATACACAATACCCTCACGGGTAAGGTCGAAGAGTTCGTCCCCATAGATCCCCCGAGGGTTTTGATATACACCTGCGGCGTTACCGTCTATGACGACTCCCACGTAGGCCACGGAAGGAGCTTGATAGTCTTCGACACCTTCAGGAGGTTTCTCGAGCACCTGGGCTACGATGTGAGGTTCGTTAGGAACTTCACCGACGTGGACGACAAGATCATAAACAGGGCCAAGGACGAGTGCACCGACTTTATGACGATAGCGAACAGATACATAGCGAGCTATTACAGGGATATGGAAGCCATAAGGGTGAGGCCTGCGGACGTGGAGCCGAGGGTTACCGAGCATATGCAGGAGATAATAGATGTGATCCAGAGGCTGATAGAGAAAGGTTACGCCTACGAATCCGGAGGCGACGTTTACTTCTCGGTCCGTTCTTTCAGAGATTACGGAAAGCTCTCCAAGAGGAGCCCGGAAGAGATGGAAGCGGGCGCTAGGGTCGAACCTTCCGAGAAGAAAAAGGACCCCTTGGACTTCGCCCTCTGGAAGGCGGCCAAGGCGGGAGAGCCGGCCTGGGACTCACCCTGGGGTAAGGGGAGACCCGGATGGCACACCGAGTGCGTGGCCATGATATTCAAGCATCTTGGGGAGACTATAGACATACACGGGGGCGGACTGGACCTCGTCTTTCCCCATCACGAGAACGAGATAGCCCAGGCCGAAGCCATCACCGGAAGACCCTTTGCAAGATACTGGATGCACAACGGCCTCGTTACCGTGGGCGGCCAGAAGATGTCCAAATCCCTCGGTAACTACGTAACCCTAAAGGAGATATACACCAAGTACCATCCCGACATCCTCAGGCTCCTTGTCCTCTTCACCCACTACAGGAGTCCGCTCGATTTTTCCTGGGAGAAGATGGAGGAGACACAGAGGGCCTACGAGAGGCTCAGGACCGCGATAGAGGATTACGAGATCCTCAAGAAGCTCGAGGTCGTCCCCGGGAAGGGAGGGACGCACCCCCTCTACGATAAGGTAAAGGAAACGGAAGAGGCCTTCTTCGGGGCTCTCAGTGACGACTTTAACACCCCAGAGGCCCTTTCCCACGTCTTCTCCCTAGTGAGCGAGCTGGGAAAGATAAAGAACAGAACCTACTCTGAGGGTAAGATAACCGAGGAGGAGCTCTCAGCCTACGAGTTCGCCTCTAAGTCCCTCCTTGGGCTCATGAAGAAGATGTTTGGCCTCTTGGAGGACCTGTATCCCGAGTGTGAGGTTAGGAGGGTCGTTGAAAGGGAGCTCGAGCCTGGACAGGTGATGGACACGAGGCTGATCGATCTCCTGGTTGAGGTCAGGACAATCGCCCGCCAGGAGAAGCAGTTCAAGATAGCTGATCTGATAAGAGATAGGTTAAAGGACCTTGGCATAGAACTAGAAGACACCCCGGCAGGAACCAGATGGAAGAGAAGATGAAAGAGCCCCTCATACTGAGCGGTAAGGAGCTCTCCCAGAAGATAAGGGAAGGTATAAGGAAGGAGGTAGAGGAGTACGTCTCTTCAGGCCTGAGAAGACCTGGCCTCGCCGTTATCCTCGTTGGGGACGATCCCGCGAGCCGGATATACGTGAAGAACAAGATAAACGCCTGCAAGAAGGTCGGGATAGAATCCTTCTTCTACGAGCTCAGCTCCAACATAACCACGGAGGAGCTTCTCGACACGATAGCCGAACTCAACTCGAGGGAAGAGGTGGACGGAATACTCGTCCAGCTACCCTTACCGGAGCAGATAAGCCAGGAGGAGGTTATCCTCTCCATACATCCCGACAAGGACGTGGACGGCTTCCATCCCCAGAACATGGGAAAGCTGGTTGCCAGAATGGAGGATGGCTTCATACCCTGCACACCCCTAGGGATAGATCTGCTTTTAAAACACTACGGGATAGACCCTAAGGGAAAGGATGTGGTGATAGTGGGGGCGGGCTTTATAGTGGGCAGGCCCCTCTCACTCCTTATGCTCTGGAGGGACGCCACTGTAACCGTATGTCACATCTACACCCGGGATCTCAAAAAGTACACCCTCGGAGCGGATATACTGATCTCGGCCACTGGAGTGCCCCACCTCATAAAGGAGGACATGGTGAGAGAAGGGGCTGTCGTTATAGACGTTGGCATATCGAAGCTGGACGGCAGGATAGTTGGGGACGTCGATTTTGAGAGGGTAAAGGGTAAGGTCTCCGCTATAACTCCTGTCCCGGGCGGGGTTGGGCCTATGACGGTTACAGGTCTTCTCCTGAACACGCTTAAGGCATACAAAAGGAGGGTTAAGGTTCACTCGACCTCTACTATAAAGCCGTAGATGTCGAACCTCTTTAGCCTGTTTATCTCCTTACGGGCTTCCTCCCTCGACCTGAACCTACCGTAAATCACCTTGTATATTCC
>WFPN01000154.1 GCA_015487535.1 Aquificaceae bacterium | reverse complement strand
GCAGAGGCCTTGATAATAGTGTCGGCTCAGGCGATCCTCTTCACGATTTACCCTCCGGAGCAGAAGGGAGTAGCTATGGGCGTGTTCGGTCTCGGGGCCTCCTTCGCCCCTGCTGTGGGTCCCACACTGGGGGGATGGCTCACCGAACACATGAACTGGAACTGGATATTCTTCATAAACGTTCCTGTGGGGATAATCCTCACCTCTGCCTCTATCTTCTTCCTTAAGGAGGTTTCTCCGGAAAGGAAGCTCCTGCCCTTCAACCTGATCTCCTTTACCCTCATATCGATCGCCACGGTAAGCACACTAGTTGTACTCTCGAAGGGTCAGCAACTGGGATGGTTTACCTCCAACTTTATCTCCTTTCTCACGCTGCTTGCAATCGTGAGCTACGTCCTCTACCTGGTTTCGGATCTCACCTCCAGAAACAGGCTTATAGATCTCTCCGTGTTCAGGAAGGTGAACTTCAGCGTATCTTTCCTCGTTTTCATGCTGGTTTTAGGCTTTTCCATGTACGCTCTCTTCTACGCTATACCCCTGTACTTCGAGTTTCTTAAAGGGCTCAGCACCTTCACAACAGGCCTTCTGCTACTCCCTTTTGCACTCTCCATAGCGGTTTTCTCTGTTGTGGCTGGGGCTCTCAGCGACAGATGGAGCGCAGGTGGAACGCTCCTTATGGCTATAGTTATATACCTAGGATCTATCTTCTTCTTCATAAGGCATTACGACATATATACCCCGAAGGGGGAGGCTTCCTTGGAGCTCGCCTTCATGGGAATGGGTATGGGCCTGTTCTTCGCTCCCGTGACGGTTATAGCTCTAAGAGGTCTTGAAGAAAAGACCATACTCGTTATAAGCCTGCTGGACTACATAAGGTTCATAGGAGGCTCCTTCGGGACCGCGATAGCTACGAACATACTTAAGGGGAACTCATCCTTCCACTACGATGAGATCTCAGCCATTCAATCCCTAAACTATCAGGAAGTAAAGGGCAGGATAGAAACGTTGATCGAACATTTTGCTGGCAGTTCGTACCTTCTGGAAGAGGCCCTTAAGAAGGCTTACTACACTGTGGGCATGCTTCAAACCAAGATAGCCTACTCCTATGCCTTTCAGGATCTATTCGTCTGGAGCGGTGTGTTCGCGATCCTTGGGCTCTTACCCCTATCTCTGCTCTGGTTTTATAATAGGAGCTGATGCACTTAGTTCTGCTATTGCTTCTCTTTTCCCTCTCTTTCTCCGGAATTGTCGCCCGTGTGGATGGCAGGATAGTAACCAAGGAAGAGTTTGAGAAGGCCTTCAGAGCATACTGGAAGGAGATACTTCACTTCAACCCTGGAAAGCCTAGAAAAGAGGACAAGAGAAGGTTCCTGTTCGAGTACGTAAAGGGGATGATACTCGAGGACGTAGCTGGGGAGATGGGAATCTTCGTGAGCGAGGAGGATGTGAAGAAAAGGCTGCGTACGTGGGGCATCAGGAGGACGAATGACCTGATAGAGAAGTTTGTTAGAAGGGAGATATTGGCCGAAAGGCTGGAGGACAGGATAACGGAGAACGTTAGCGTGAGCGAGGAGGAGATAGAGGCTTACTACCTCCTGAACAGGAGGGAGTTCTACTACCCGGACCAGGTTAAGCTGCTCAGGGTGGTGGCTGAAGACAGAAGGAAGGCTAAAAGGGTTTACAAGGCCCTGAGGGACGGAAGACCTGTCCCTACCGAGGAGGGGGTAATTATCGGTAGGGAGAGGTGGTACTCGATCCAGGCCCTTCCCAAAAGGATAAGGAGGAAGCTCTGGCCGTACAAGGTAGGCAGGGTTTCCAGGCCCATCAAGTTTGAAACCGGTTACCTGATACTTAAGATAATAGATAAGAGGAAGTCCGGAGTCCTTCCCCTTTCTGAGGTTCGGGACAGGGTGAGGCGTAAGATCCTGAGAATGAAAAAAGAGGAGGTTTTTAGAAGATGGTTCAGAGAGATCCTAAAGGGTTACAAGCTGGAGCTTTACTTAAAGGAGCTCTAGCTCTTCTGTTTATCGTTTCTTACCTCAGCTTCGGTCAGCTGCTCGACAGGGTTGTGGCCAACGTAAACGGGGAGCCTATCCTCGAGAGCGAGCTTAAAGTGGCGAGCATCTTCTACGGGACCGAGGACAGGCAGAAGCTGATAGGCATACTGGTCGAAAAACACCTCGTAGCCCAGTTTCTCCGCCAGCAGGGGCTGAACATACCAGAGGGGTACATAGATCAACTCATCAAGGACATCGCCGCCTCCAACGGAAAGAGTGTGGAGCAGCTTTACAAAGAGCTCTACAAGGAGAACCTCACGCCTGAGGATCTCAGAAACTTCCTGAAGGTTGAGGTGGCCTCGACCTTAGGTCTTAGAGAGTATCTGTCCAGCAAAATAGACGTATCGGAGGTAGAGATAGAGCTCGAGAGGCTCAGGCACGGTGAGGTAGAGTTCCTGAAGGAGATAGAGCTCCTGGTTGTGGATAAAAAGGACAAGGACAGGCTGCTTCAGCTTATAGGAGAGATCGGAAGCGACCTTAATAAGATCGCGAACGCTCTGGGGGAGAAGACCGAGAAACTTAAGGTCAGAAAGGGAGAGCTCGTTGAGAGTCTGGACAGGGAGGTCTGGAGGGTGAGAGAGGGTGATCTCGCCATAGCCGAGGACGAGGATCACATCTACCTTGCGAAGGTCCTGAGGACGGTCAAGGTATTTTCTGGCAGGAGCGAGGATGAGGTAAAGAGGGAGATCCTGACCAAGAAGATGGAGGAGGAGAAGAAGAGGATAATAACGAAGCTCAAGAAGGAGAGCTTTATTCAGATACTTGGCTAAACCTTGTGAACTCCATCGGTAAGTATGCAGGCCTCGGTGGGTTCACCCAAGATTATCCTTATCAGATACTCTAGGTTCTGAGACCTGTCGGTGAAGTAAAGCTCAGTCCTGCCATCGCCCCGATTCTCCACAAGGGTATCCAGCTCGGCAGCGACAGCTTCCGAAGAGTCCACCACCGTTACATCAGGGAGAAAATCCTGTATCAAGCGCTTCAGTAGGGGATAGTGAGTGCAGCCGAGGATCAGGGTATCTATACCCTTCTCTTTGAGCTCTTCAAGATACATGGATACCACACCTCTCGCTATCTCGCCCTCGAGCAGACCTTCCTCCACCAGTGGTACGAACAGAGGGCACGCCTTCGAAAGTACCTCCACTCCGGATCTCTCGAGAAGTTTCTGGTAAGCGCCGCTCTTTACCGTAGCCTGCGTCCCTATCACTCCTACCTTACCCTTCGTAACCTCGAGAGCTTTCCTCACTCCAGGTTCAACAACACCCAAGACCGGGACCTCCAAACTTTCCTTCAGCACCTCCATCGCCTGGGAGCTGGCCGTATTGCAGGCTACCACAAGGACATCGATACCTTTCGACATCAGGAAATCGGCACACTCTAGACTGTACCTTACAACCGTTTCCTTAGACTTGTTCCCGTAGGGTACCCTGGCGGTGTCCCCCAGGTAAACTAGGTCTATCCTGTCGAACCTATTCCTTATAGCCCTGAGGACTGTAAGACCCCCGACTCCAGAGTCAAAAACGCCTACCT
>WFPN01000153.1 GCA_015487535.1 Aquificaceae bacterium | reverse complement strand
GGAATTAACTATAGGCTCCGGTCGGACGACACCCAAGACGAGTTTGACTGGCATTTCAGGGATTTACATCTTCGGGAGTATGTTTTTGAGAGCTTGAGATTTTTGGGAAGATCCGATGGGACCTTTGAATTATAATGCTTAAAGCCAAAAGGGAGGTGAAGGTATGTATAAGTCCTTGCTCTTTCTGCATATATTTTTTGCAATGGTTTGGATAGGTGGTATGGTGTTCAACCTTCTGTTCCTACATCCCGTCCTGAAGGACCTATCGCCGGAGGAAACCAGGAAGAACTTGGCCCAGAAAATCTTAAAGAGGTTTTTCCTAGCCGTCTGGCTCTCCATAGCAGTCCTGTTCCTCACGGGGATGTACATGTGGCACTCCTTCAGACCTGATTTCAGCACCAACACGCTATTTCACATAAAGCTGTTCCTATACGGAATAATGGTCCTAAACTTTACCTACATATACTTCTGGCTTTTGAGAAAGAGGCTCTTCAAACACATACCCAACTTTGTCTGGATAAACCTGTTCTTAGGAATACTCATAACGCTGATAATCACCTACATAAGGTGATTCTCTAAAGGTTTACTCGCTTAGCGGTCGGGTTCGGGGATATGGTCGCCTCGACGATCGAATCCTTCAGGGCCCTGAACCCGTGTAGCTCCTGCGGTTTGTAGAATATGGTTGCACCCTCCCCGAGGGTCTCTTCACCTTCCTCGGAGGTGAATGTAAGGCTTCCTTTTAAGACTGTTATAAACACGCTCGAAGGAGACCTGTGAGGTTTTATCTCCTGACCCTCCTTCAGGTAGAACCTTATCACCTTGGCGTTTCCGTCCTCATAGACGAGCTCCCTCTGAGGGGAAAGGTCCGAAAAATTCTCCTCAAGTTTCTTTATCACCGCCATCTCCGACCTCCTTGAGTTTATTTACAAGATGAAGGAAGGTTAGCCTGAAGAAGTACCCGAGGATAAAGAGGTACAGAACGGGAGAGAGCCTGTCCAACGGGTAGAAGGAAAGATCGAGGTACAAGAACACAGCGAACACTATCAGGTACGCTTCTATGAACTTAGGAAAGCCCTTTTCATCTACAAGCTCGTTCACAGCGGGGACTTTATCCTTCTTTGAGGAGGCGAACTTCCAGTTCCAGACTATCCTGGGCATAAGGTGTGACATTCCTCCGAAGATGGTAAAGGTGGTGAAGCCGTACACGAGAAGGTCAACGTGAAGGTCGAGAGCTTCACCTATCAGCTGCGGGTGGGAGGCTAGGAAACCACCCATAAGTATGCCGAAGGGCAGCAATCCGAGGGCTACCAGAAAGACCTTTACAACGTAGGGGATGGGAGAAGGCATCCTTCTGTTCTTGATAAGGGAGTAAATTAGGTATAAGAAGTAGAGGGAAACTCCGAGCTCGAGAAATGAGGCCAGGGCCACGAGCCGGTATTCGAGAGAGTAGAAGGCAAGGAGGAAGATAACCGTGGAGACTTGCTTTGCCCAGAAGAGGTTCCTGGCCTTCTTAACGTTAAGGGTTTCCATAAGAAGCATCGGTATCCAGGCCAGCTCCACGCCGTAAACCGCGCTGAGCATCGATCCAACCGTAAGGCTGTGAACGGCAAGCTGAAAAGGAACCAGGCCGTAAGCGAGGCTCAGAAACAGGAATAAGGATGCCAGGAAAAGGTAAAGGGCCGAAGCTCCAAGGAACTTAACGGTAACGGGCATCCAGTTCTTTATTCCCAAGAGTACATGGACAAGGAACACAAAGTATGCGAGGGAGAGGATACCCGAAGCTACCCTATGTTCTCCAGCGTAGAAGAGGGCAAAGGAGATCAGAACTGCCGCGAAGACCGCGTAAGATAGTCCGGCGAAGGGCAACTTTCTGTTCTGGGAGTTGGGAACTATCTGGTACATGGCTCCCATAAGCGTCGTACCTATGAACCCGAAGACGAGAGCGACAGTGAACAGAACCAGATCCGAATCTATGAGCTTGAAGGCCAGAGAAAGTACCAGGTTGAGAAGTACCAGCAAAAAGAAGAAAGGAGATACCTTAGACACGTAAAACACTTCGACCTCCTTTTGAGAGTAATCAATTATTTACTATAGGCCTCTCGAAGCTCGAGTCAACGATTGTTTACTTATGGGTTATATTATTAATTGATGGAGAAGAAAACTCAGGATTTCGGGAACGCGTGGGAGTATCAGGGATGTATGATACCCAAGGACCTCTACTACGATATCGAGAACCAGGTCTGGCTGAGGATCAACGAGGATGGAACGGTAACCATGGGCCTCACCGATGTGGGTCAGACGAGGGCAGGGAGGCTCCTCCACGCTAGGATAAAGCCGGTAGGAACGAAGGTAAAGAAAGGTAAGCCCGTCGCCACACTCGAGAGCGGTAAGTGGGCTGGGCCAGTACCTGCGCTGGTGGAAGGCGAGGTTGTCGAGGTGAACGAGAGGGTAATGGAAGATCCAAACTTCATTAACATAGACCCCTACGGGGAAGCGTGGATAGTTAAGCTGAAGCCAACGGACTTGGAAAGGGATCTTAAAGATCTGGTTACGGGCGAGGAGGCCCTAGAAAAGATGAGAGAACACATAGATGAGTGGGATATAGTATGTATGAGGTGCATGTGATATGAGTGCACAGGACAGACACGTAATACTTCTTGTGTCCCAGTGGTGTCCCACCTGTCCTCACGCGGACGCCCTGTGGAGGAAGCTTCAGGAAGAGTACGGTTTCAAGTACGAGGTCCTGGACATAGCCACGCCGGAAGGTCGTTACTGGGTCAACAAGCTCATGGTCAGGAGCGTCCCTTCCTCCATAGTGGACGGGAAGCTCGCCTTTGTAGGAGTCCCGGAGGAAGCGGAGGCGAGGAAGGTAGTTGAAGAGGGTGTCCAAACCGATTAGATATATCTGAAATCATACAACCATCGGGCTGAGCGGGTAAAATTTAAGGCTATGAAGGTTAAGATCAATGGAAAGGTCTTCGACATTCCCAAGGGAGTTAGGTTCGGAGAGCTCAGCCACGAGCTGGAGAAAGCGGACATAGAGTTCGGCTGCACCGACGGTCAGTGCGGTGTCTGTATAGCGAGGGTTCTGAAAGGCCTTGAGTGCCTTAACGAGCCCTCGGAGGATGAGGAGGAGACCCTCTGGAGGATAGGTGCGGTTGACGAGGAGGAGAGACTGACCTGCCAGCTGATAATAGAGGACGAGAGTTGCGATGAGATAGTTATAGAGTCCGAGGACTGATGTTCAAGGTTCTCCAGTACCAGAAGGAGGTCTTGGAGAAGGGGAGGGTAAAGCCGGTAAACCTGGTTCACGGGGAGGAGGAGTACCTGGTAAAGACCCTCGAGGGAAAGCTGAGGGATATTTACGGGGACAACTTCACTCTCGCGTGGGGGGACGAGACGAGCCTTGAGGACCTCTACGAGCTCACTGCGGAAGGCTCGATGTTCTCACAAACCTCCGACAGGGTGGTCTTCTTAAGGTCCTTCGAGGACTTCCTGAAAAAGCTCGGAAGAAGGAAGAAGAGTATGGAGTCCTTGCTGGCCCTTTTAAAGAGGCTCAGCAGGTCGAAGCTCTTCATGGTGGTGGAAAGGAAGCTGAGCAGCCAGGATCTCTCTAAGGAGCCCTTCAAAACCATATCCTCCGTAGGCGATGTGATCCTGGCGGACAGACTCTCCGCCAAAAAGGTAAAGGAGATAGTAAGGAAGAAGCTGGAAAGAGAGGCGGGGGGTATCGATGAGGAGGCATTAGATCTCCTTGTGGATCTGTGCCAGGGAGATCTGATGATACTGAAGGGTGAGACTGAAAAGCTGATAGCGTACTCCGAGGGGAAGAGGATAACCGCCGAGGTTGTGGGTAGAGTTTGCACTCCATGGGGTAGCTACGGGGTGTTCGAGTTTCTGGACGCCTTCTTTGCCGGAGATCTAGCAAAAAGCTTGCGGGCGCTCAGAGACATGTTTGCCTCAGGAGTACCTCCCCTCCAGATCATGACTACACTCGGAAACTACGCGATGAGGATATACACAGCCCATCTACTCTTAGAGCAGGGGCAAAGCCTTGAGAAGACCTTGGAGACCTTGGGTATAAAGCACAGGTTCAGCCAGCTCAAGTTCAAAACCTACCTTGAGAAGTTTCCAAAAGAGAGAGCGAAGGAACTCCTAGAGGCTCTCTACAGGCTAGATCTATCGGTGAAGGTGTACTTCGCAAACCCTGAAGCCGCCCTGAGAAATTTCACCGTAGATTTTACGCTCCGCTGACTATCTTTTAATCCTATGAGGGTCAAGCTAAAGCTGTTCAGGGACGGGAGTTTTACCCTCAAGGAGTTTGAAGTAGAGACGGATGAAAGCCCTACGGTTCTCGAGGTTCTCCAGAAGGTAAAGGAGATAGATCCGAGCCTATCTTTCAGAGCCATGTGCAGGGCGAGTATATGCGGAACCTGTGCCGTTAAGGTGAACGGCCAGCACAGGCTCGCCTGCAATACTAGGGTCTCAGGAGACGAGGTTCTAATAGAGCCGGTGGACGGGTCAAAGCCGATCAGGGATCTGGTCGTATCCCACGAGGAGATCTTCGAGGCAATGAGGAGGAACAAGGTTTGGTTCGTGCCCAGGGATGAGAACCTGACTCTAGAGCCTTCCCAGCTTGCCAAAACCTCGAAAGCGTGGGATTGCATCCTCTGCGGTATATGTAACAACGTCTGTCCTCCCCTGATCGAAGGAAAAGACTTCGGGGGACCGGCCATCACGACCAAGATCTACTCAATAGAGGAAGACCCGAGGGATAGCCTCGGTGAGGAGCGGCTTGGAGACATTCTCAACCTGAACTTGCAGAACTGCGTCCACTGTAGCAACTGTAATCTCTTCTGTCCTAAAGGTTGCATGCCCGAGAGGTGGATAACCCTGCTGGAGGGAAAGCTCGCTCAGAGGGGATATATTCAAAAGAAGACGGAAGACTTTGGATTTTTGGGTTTTTAATATTAGGTGATGGCGGAGGCTACGAGCAGGGAGCTTTCGAAGGTCGAAAAGGCGGCCGTTCTCCTCATGTCCATGCCACCGGACGTGGCCGCCAAGATCCTCAAGGAGCTATCCGAGGAGGAGATACAGAAGATATTTCTCACAGCAGCGAGGCTAAAGGACCTGTCCCCAGGAGACATAGAGGCCGCCGTCCAGGAGTTCTTAGAAGATTACAGTTACGTCGCCACCCAGTACTCGAACTTGGAGACACTCCTAGAGCAGCTCCAGGGGGTGCTCCCTCCCGAAGTCTATGAGAGGATAAAGAGTCTTCTGGGAACGGCAGGGGTAGCGGAGGGGCTTGAGCAGTTAGAGAAGATAGACACAAGGGTACTCGTGGGTCTTATAAAGAACGAACATCCCCAAACCATAGCGGTATTACTTTCCCAGCTCTCTCCCAGAAAGGCCTCGGAGATTCTCTCCTGGCTTCCTGAAAACCTAAGATACGAGGTGGTCAAGAGGATAGCCACCCTAGAGAACGTATCTCCGCAGTTCCTCAGGCAACTTATAGAAACCATAACCGAGGAGATAAAGGCCCTAGGTATAGCAGGGGGTATAAAGAAACAGGAGGGAGTGGCCATAGCAGCCGAGCTCATGAACATGCTAGACAAGGAGACCGCCGAGAACCTCCTGAGGAAGATAGGTGAGGAGGACCCCACCCTCGAGGAGAGGATAAGGGAGAAGATGTTCACCTTCGAGGACATAAGGAAGCTCGACAACAGGGCGATAATAGAGGTCCTCAAGGCTGTGGACAAGAACACCCTGATAATAGCCCTCAAGGGCGCCCCCGACGATATAAAGGAGAAGTTCTTCTCCAACATGTCCAAGAGGGCCGCGAAGATCATGCAGGAGGATATGGAGGCCCTAGGGCCCGTCAAGAAGTCCGAGGTTGAGAAGGCCCAGAAGCAGGTGGTCGCCGTCATAAGGAAGCTGATAGACGAAGGCAAGATAGAGCTCGGCGGAGAGGAGGCCTATGTCTAAGGAATTCAGGCCCATATTCGGGAGCGCCGAGCCACAGAGTCCGCCGGCGGCAGGGTTCAAGGACGAGCTCCAAAGACTCAGGGAGGAAAAGGAGGAGGCCCAGGCAAGGATCTCCGAGCTCGAGGAGAAGCTTAGCCTTCTAGAGAAGGAAAACAGGGACCTTCTGGAAGAGGTCAAGAAGCTGAGGGAGGAGCTTTTAGAGAGAGAAAGCAGGCTGGAGAAAGCCCTCGAGGATCTCAGGTCCTACGAGATAAAGAAGGACCTCGCCCAGGAGATAGTAGAGAGCCTGACACGGCAGTTGGACAAGGTAAGGGAGGAGCTCAAAGGGGAGTTTCTGGAGCTTTCTAAGGAGATGATAAAGGAGTTTCTCCTCACCGACATAGTACCCAAGGAAGAGCTGGTAACCAAGATACTCAGCGATGTCTTCGACAGGGTTGTGGACCTAAAGGGTAGCGTCAAGGTTGTCCTGAACCCAACGGACATGGATAAGGTATTTGAGTTCATAGCCGGGATAAAAGAGAGGCTGGGGGACAGGGTCGATATAGAGGTGGTGGGAAACGACAAGCTAAAGCCCGGAGAGCTCAAGATAGAGACAACCAAGTTCGTTATAGAGAGAAAGCACGAGGAGATCCTGGAAGAGGTCTTCAGGGAGGCCTTAAAGAATGCCCTTGAGAGGGGTTAGGATATACGGAAAAGTAGTTAAGGTAAGCGGTATATACCTGGAAGCCTACAATCCGGGAAGCGCCACAGGGGACCTGGTCGAGATATACCCCTCTTCGGGAAGCAAGATCCTCGGGGAGGTTATAGGCTTTAACGAAGACAGATGCATAGTTATGCCCTACGGGAGGCTCTCGGGGATAAAGCCGGGGGACAGGGTCCTGATAAGGAGCGAGCACGTCTCCACACAGACAGGAGAGGAGCTGCTCGGCAAGGTGGTAAACCCCTTCGGTGAGCCTCTGGACGGAAAGCCTCTCTACACCAGAGATAGGCTCCCGATAGAGCTCTCCAGCGTAAACCCCCTCGAGAGGGAAAGGATAGAGGAGGTCTTCGACACCGGGGTTAGATCCATAAACGGTATGTTCACCCTGGGAAAGGGGCAGAAGGTGGGCATATTCGCAGGGGCCGGGGTTGGCAAGAGCACGCTCCTTGGGATGATAACAAACTACAGTAACGCGGACGTTGTGGTTTTAGCCCTAATAGGAGAGAGGGGAAGGGAGGTCAGGGAGTTTGTGGAGGACGTTTTAGGGGAAGGCCTAAGGAAGAGCATAGTGGTGGTTTCAACCGCCGACGAGCCTCCTGTTGTAAAGGTCAAGGGCGCCCTCAGCGCGATAGTCCACGCTAAGCACTTTGCTTCCAAAGGGGCGGACGTCCTGCTGGTTATGGACTCGATAACGCGCTTTGCTATGGCCCAGAGGGAGATAGGCCTCGCGGCCGGGGAACCTCCCACCCTGAAAGGCTACACGCCTTCGGTCTTCCACATGATGACGAACATAGTGGAGAGCTGTGGGAACTTCAGCGGAGGGGGTAGCATAACGGGTATTTTCAGCGTCCTGGTGGAGGGAGACGACATAACCCTAGATCCCGTGGCGGACGCCCTCGTGGGCGTTCTCGATGGGCACATAGTTCTTTCAAGAAAGAGGGCTAACGCAGGCCTTTACCCGGCTGTGGATCCGGTCAAGAGTCTCTCAAGGCTTATGCCCAAGCTGGTATCGGAAGAGCATATGAAGATGGCGATGTACGTTAAAGAGCTACTAAGCTCCTACGAATCTATGGAAGATCTGGTGAACCTGGGCCTCTACAAGAGGGGTTCTAATCCCGCTGTGGACAAGGTATTGGACAACAAGGAGCTTATAGACAACTTCTTCAGACAGGACTACAGGATCGGGGTCCCCTTTGAAGAGAGTCTAAAGGACCTGAAGGAGCTGTACACAGCCCTCACGGGCGGATGAGCTTCAGACCGGCCTTCTCGAACTTCCTGTTGAAGGAGATAGCCTCCTTGACCTTCCTCTTCTTAGCCTTAGCTGCCTTCAGGCAGTCGAGGAAGCTGAGCTTTGTCTTCGAGTAGGTTTTTACGGCGTTCTGGATAATATCTCTATCCTCGACGGAGAAGAGGCTGTCGAGGAGAACGGTACCCACCACGTCCGCGACCACCTCTCTCTCCCATCCCTGAACCTGTTCCAAGTAGTACACCAGCTCTATTATGACCTCCTCGGTTACAAGGAGCTTTTCCTTCTGCTTTTCCATATCCCTGAAGAGGGCGTCTATCCTGTCTATCTCCTCCTCCGATCCTGAGAAGAACTCTAAGAGTACCCCTGTATCCAGAAGTTTCATGATAATGAATTTTGTCAAACACTAGAAAATGTCAATACGTTTTTTAAAAATTGAGGTTGAAAAAATTTTGACACGTGCCGATATTTATACATAGCCATGGATGAGATCGTTAAGGTAATGGCAAGAGGCTTGATAGCTCTGCCGAGTGACGTTCGCAAGAAATTGGGCGTGAAAGAGGGTGACATCCTCAAGGTGGAGGTCAAAGACAAGGAGGTTGTCCTTAAGAAGGAGAAGAGGATCTACGATCTCAAGGGAGCCCTCGCCCAGAAGCAGGCGAAGGCCCAGCAAAAGAGCTTCGGAGAAATTCTGGCCGAGGAGCTCAAGAGAAAGCAGGGGGAGAAGAGATGAACCATATATTTACCGACAGGGGGTCTTCTTACGAGGTGAAGCCTCCCGAGCCCAAGATAGTGGGGCCCGATTACGTTCAATCCTTCGACAACATGTCGGCTACGGACTTCATGAAGATATATATAGAAACACTCAAGTTCCAGGATCCCTTCAGACAACAGGATCTATCCAAATCGCTGGAGGATGTGGTGAGGCTAAACCAGGTCAGGTTTTACACCGACATGAAGCAGTTCATGGAGAGCTTCACCGCTTGGATGAACCAGATGACCTTTATGCAGACGATAAACCTGATAGGAAAGGAGTTCGTCTTCTCAACCGAAACTCTGGATACATTGAAGGGAGGAGATTACTACATACTCTCCGGAGAGAGGGTCAGCGACGTCAAAGTTAAGATCTACGATGGGGACGAGGTCATAAAGGAGATGGAGATAGATCTGGAAAAGGGACTTAACCCCATAGATATCTCCGATCTTCCCAAGGGTCAGTTCACCGTAAAGGTCTTTAAGGGCGATTTCGAGGTTCCGGGGTGGCAGCTTGGATACAAGGATGCCGTAAAATCCGCCGGTATAGTAAACGGAGAGCTTATGCTCGACCTGCTTTCGGGAAGGCAAGCCTCTGCTTCCCAGATAATATACACGGGAGGTTAAGCTATGCTAAGGAGCTTCTTCAACGCAGTAACGGGGATGGACGCTTCCCGCTTCTGGATCGACCTCACATCGGATAATATATCCAATGTAAATACGGTAGGTTTCAAAGCACAGAGACCGCTATTTCAAGATGTAATATCACAGGTGAACATAGGTTTGAACGTCGTAACCGGCACACTGAAGTCGACCACTTACGGTGCGGGAGTTATAGTGGACAGCACACAGAAATTGTGGACGATAGGAAACTTTAAACAAACGGGGATAAACACAGACCTTGCTATTCAGGGTAGAGGTCTATTCATACTTAAAGACCCTATAACCGGAGCCAACCTTTACACGAGAGATGGCCAGTTCAGGCTGAGCAGAGATGGTTACATGGTGAACTCAGGAGGATTTTACCTGCAAGGCTACAAGTTAAATGAAAAGGGTGAGGTCGTTGGAACCGGCCTTGAGTCTATAAAAATAGAGCAGCAGCTCCAGCCAAGGCCCACAGGACAGATTTCTTTCCTACAACCTACGAATTTAAATGCAGAAGCCATCCCTCCAACGAACCCATTTAATCCAATTGACACCACTACTTACAACAATAAGTACACGATAACCATTTACGATTCGCTCGGGGAAGCGTTTCAAGCGGATGTTTATTTTAAGAAGGTAAACTCGAACGAGTGGAGGGTTTTTCTGCTTGCAGACTACGACAGCGATGGGAACCTAGAAAATTTGATTACCATGTATGATAACAACGGCGACAACACACCGGACAACGTGGAAACCTCAGCATCTGGAACTTTCTATTACTTCACACTGATCTTTGATCCAGCGACGGGCAAAATAGATGAAAATGCAACGATTACAGCGAACGGCAACCTGACAGATGGAAGCACGTCTGGGGGCTCAGCATTAAATTCGGTTTCTTTAGGAGACAAAAAGTACTTCTTTTTCCAGCTCTTCGACGCATCCTTCCCGCCTATAGACTCCGTAACTAACACGTCGGACTCTCTTAACACATCGTCAGGTGGACAGATAGGAAGTCCTGTAGAGGGATTAACTACAGCCCAAGGGATGATCTTTATGATAGGAGATGAGCCTACTTCCGATACAAATACTGCTCTAATTCAAAATTCTTACGTGAACCAGTTTGCTGCTAATTTCGTTATAACGATGGAGCAAAACGGCTACGCTAAGGGGGACCTTATAGACGTTTACGTCCTTTCGGAAGACGGTTCAGTTGTTGGTGTTTACTCCAACGGAAAATCTCTTCCCCTTTACAGGGTCGCTCTTGCCGTGTTTACCGATCCGGAGGAATTAACCAAAAAGGGCGCCAATCTATACACATCAATAACAACACCGACTATATTGTTAGCTGGGGGATCTGAAAAAGTCAGATCGGGGATGCTGGAGATGTCGAACGTGGACATAGCCAAGGAGTTCATCAATTTGATAACGGCTCAGAGAGCGTACCAGGCGAACGCAAGAGTGGTAACAACCTCCAATACTATACTTGATGAAACGGTGAATCTTGTTAGATAATAGGAGCCATGGCTGACGAGGAGAGGGAGGCGCAGCAAGCGGAGGAGGCGACCGGCGGAGGCAAGGGCAAGCTCCTCCTTGTCGGCCTCCTTCTCCTCATACTTTTGATAGGGGGAGGCGCTGGAGCCTACTTCTTTTTCTTCGCGAAAAAGGCCGAGGAGAAAAAAGAAGAAGCCCCCAAACCTCAGGTATCTCCAGAAGCGGTGGGCGTCATGTACAAACTCGAGCCCGCCTTCATAGTGAACCTTGCTGACCCGGAACTCACTATGTACGCTAGGGTTTCCATAACACTGGAACTCTCCTCTCCAGAGGTAGTTCTAGAGGTACAGAAGAGGGAGCCCATAATAAGGGACGCGATAATAGAGATACTCTCTAACAAGACTTCGAGGGAGCTCAGATCCCCGGAAGGAAGGGAACAATTGAAGCTGGAGATAATAAAGAGGATAAATACGATCCTCGTTCAGGGTGGAGTGAGGAACGTTTACTTCACCGAGTTCGTGGTCCAGGCTGAGTGATGGATCTTACCGGTTACCTGATAAAGGTTGCCATATCCCTTGTGATAGTCCTCGGTGCTGCACTGATCCTCCTGCCGCTCATACTAAGGAGATTTATGGGAATAAAAGGGTTTGGAGGAAAAGGCAGCTTTGAGATAAGGAAGGTGTCTCCAATCTCTAAAAACATATTCGTGGTCGAGCTAGATATAAAGGGCAGAACCTATGTCCTCGTAGTGGGAGAGAAGGGTGCTGATGTAATATATAGGGAAGATGATAAGGATACTCCTTCTCCTCCTGATTCCGGTGGGAATTCTCTTAGCTCAGGAAAGAGCTATCCCTCCAGTGGAACTCAGAATAGGTGAGGGGGATCTAGACACTTCCATAAGACTCCTCATACTTCTTACAATCCTCGCCCTTGCACCCTCCATACTTATAATGACCACCTCCTTCATAAGGATAGTAGTGGTCCTTTCCGTCCTCAGGCAGGCCCTCGGGATACCTCAGGTCCCTCCCAACCAGGTGATAATATCCCTCGCCCTCTTCCTAACCTTCTTCATAATGAAGCCCGTTGTGGAAGATATAAACACAAACGCCCTCCAGCCTTACGTGAAGGAGGAGATATCCGATCGGGAGTTCTTCAGCAGGGTGTCCAACTCCATAAAGGACTTTATGGTAAAGCAAACGAGGAAGGACACCCTCGAGGTGTTTTTAGAAGTCTCTAAGCTCAAAAAGGAGGAGAGGGAGAAGATAAAAGAACCCAAAGACGTTCCTCTATCTATCCTAATACCCGCTTTCATGGTGAGCGAGCTGACAACCGCCTTCGAGATAGTCTTTTTGCTCTATATACCCTTCCTTATAGTGGACATAGTGGTCGCCTCTATACTTATATCGATGGGAATAATAATGATCCCTCCGCAGATAATCTCGCTCCCTTTTAAGATTATGCTCTTCGTGCTCGCGAACGGATGGGAGCTGGTGGTTCTGTCTTTGGTGAGGAGCTACCAGTAGGAGGTGTTCTATGAACCCAGACTTGATCGTATCTTTAGGGCAGAAGGCCTTGGAGATGACCATGCTCCTCGCTATGCCGGTTCTCCTGGCAACCTTTCTGGTGGGTCTGGTGGTCAGCGTCTTTCAGGCAGCCACCCAGATACAGGAGATGACCTTAGCTTACATACCCAAGATAGTCGCCGCTATGGTAACTGTGTTCCTCCTAGGCGGATGGATGATGAGCAAACTCGTCGATTTTACAAGGGAGATACTGGTAAACATACCCGTCTGGATAAGATGATCGTTCTGGATACTAACAACTTACTAACAGTTCTTCTCCTCTTCATGAGGGTCTTTTCCTTTATCGTAATGGTTCCCCTGTTCGGAACCTTCTTCCTGCCTAACTTCGTGAGAGCGTACCTAGCATTCGCGATAAGTCTATCAATACTTGTCTTCTCCGATATACAGCCAGTTGAGGTGAGCTCCTTTATCACCTTCATCAACCTGGCCCTTCACGAGCTGGCGTTCGGTTTTCTCTCGGGGTTCTTCCTCAGATTGCTATTCGACGCAGTATTCGTAGCCGGGGAGATAATAGCGGTAAACGCCGGCCTCGGGTTCCTAACCATGTTCCTGCCCCAGCAACCTCAGACGACCGTCCTGGCGGGTTTCTCAACTCTCCTGGCCTCTACCCTTTTCCTGTCTCTCGGCGGGGCGGAGGCGGTTTACGTTGGTCTTGCAAAGAGCATCGAGAGCGTTCCCATAGGATCTTTCGATATCTACGCCCTGAACGGAAAGGTCTTTCTAAAACTTTTCTACGATAGCTTCTCAACGGGAGTGAAGATAGCCCTGCCCGTCCTGATAGCGGCTCTGCTAACCAACGTTATCCTCGCGGTGATAAACCGTTTCATACCACAGATAAACGTGTTCATGGTGGGTCTGCCCCTTCAGGTCATGGTTGGCCTGGCGGTTTTTATGCTCTCCCTTCCGGTAATAGGGATAGTGCTCATCTCACACATGAGGGGGTACATCATGGACTTTCTGAAGTTCGTAGGGTCCGGTTGAAGGTATATATTAAAAGTTCTTGGGGGAGAGATGGCACAGGAGAACAAAACAGAAAAGGCAACACCTTACAGAAGGAGAAAGCTAAAGCAGGAGGGGAATGTAGCCAAGAGCATTGAGATAGCGAGCTCCCTCACGGTTCTGATCTCGTCGCTGATAATCTTCTTCACCGGAGCGCTCATATTCAAAGAGGTGGTCGCTTTCCTGATGGCCATCTCCGGCCTAAGACCTATGGAGTTCTCTACTCTATCCGGGCTCGCGGTGAGGGAGTCCTTCACGAACGTGGTCAAGCTCCTCATACCTTTCTTCGTGGTTACCATCCTCGTGGTGATAGGTGCACACATAGCCCAGTTCGGCTTTATCTTCACACTAAAGCCCCTTCAGTTTAAATGGGAGAGAATCAATCCCTTCGAGGGGATAAAAAGGATGTTCTCGCTCACCACACTATTTGAGCTTTCCAAGAACTCCCTCAAGGCCCTGCTCCTCTTTGGGATAGCACTGTTCGTTCTAAAAGGTAGTGTGGACCTGATACTTGGCTCCGCCCAGATGCCCCTCCTGGAGGGAGTTGGGTTCCTGATAAACCTGCTCATCAAAGTGGTTCTGATACTTGGAGTTATCGCCTTCTTCATAGCCCTATTGGACCTGGCCTACAAGAAATGGGAGTACGAGAGGAAGATAAGGATGTCAAGGCAGGAGGTTAAGGAGGAGTTCAAACAGCTGGAGGGCCATCCTGAGATCAGGGCGAAGATAAAGGCGAGGATGAGGGAGATGGCCCGGGGCAGGATGATGGCGGAGGTTCCCAAAGCCAGCGTTGTTATCACGAACCCTACACATCTCGCGATAGCCCTCAGATACGACGCTGAGAAGGATAGGGCTCCGGTGGTGGTAGCCAAAGGGAAGGGGACGATAGCCGAGAGGATAAGACAGATAGCGGACGAGAACGAAGTCCCCGTAATAAGGAAGCCCGAGCTCGCACGGGCTTTGTATCCGGCGGTGGACGTGGGGGACGAGATACCTCCTGAGTTTTACAAGGCGGTGGCTGAGGTTATCGCCTTCGTCATGTTCAGGAAGAGAAAGACCTATGTATGATGTAATTAACTCCCTTCTGCAGGGAATAGCTCTATGTGTAAGATCTCTAAGGGTTATCAAGCACTTGTGGTTATCAATAAATTATCTTGCCCAGACAACGATATAGGATTGAGCGGGAGGCCGGGCACGGCCTCTAAAATACCCTCATGGAGGGGACAGTCATGGAAGTCGTAAAGAGAAGTGGCAAAAGGGAAAAGCTTGACATAAACAAGATCAGGATAGCCCTTGAGTTTGCCTTCAAGGGGCTTAACGTGGACCCCCTTGAGCTGGAGACTGATGCTCAGATCCAGTTCAGGGACGGGATAACAACCGAGGAGATACAGGCGGTCCTTATAAGAACCGCCGCCGAGAAAGTCTCCCCCGAAACTCCAGACTGGCAGTACGCCGCCGCGAGGCTCCTCCTGTACGACCTCTACAAGAAGGTCGCCCACATAAGGGGATACGAAGTTAGGGACGAGCTCTCGAGGGAGTACAGACCCTACGATACCCAAGGATTCTACAGGTTCGTCAAGGATTACGTGGAGAAAGGTATCTACGGAAAGTATCTCCTGGAGAACTATTCGGAGGAAGACTTCCTAGAGCTCGCAAAGTACATAAAGCCCGAGAGGGATCTTTACTTCAACTATACGGGCATAAAGATACTGGCTGACAGGTACCTGGTAAGGGACGAGGAGGGAAGGGTTATAGAGCTCCCCCAGGAGATGTACATGCTCATTTCCATGACCCTCGCCCTTCCCGAGAAGGATAAGGTAAAGTGGGCCAAGGAGTTCTACGACCTCCTCTCCGAGCATCTCGTTACGGTCGCAACGCCCACCCTCATGAACGCAAGAAGGCCCTTCACCCAGTTATCCTCCTGCTTT